>JAFTLK010000021.1 GCA_017455975.1 Clostridia bacterium
GAGGGCGATTTTCTTTTCATCGACCATCTGCTGAAGCTCCGGGACAAGCTGGGTAAGGGAGATATAGTTGCGGACGGTATCGCCGCTGATACCGGCATCCGAACCGATCTCATCGTCGCTGCGGAAATTAGCCGAAAATTTCGGCGCATTTTCGGCGGCTTCTTTTTACGGTCTCCCGGCACGTCGTTTGATAGCGTCCAGCTTCATTTTGTACGCTTGCGCTCGTTCTGATGGCAGAATACTTTCACGCTGGAGATTGCTGTCCACCATGATGATGGTAGCGGTATCCCGGTCGATGTTTCGAATGATGACCGGCATGGAATCCAGACCGGCAAGTTCGCAGCCGTGTTTGCGGCGGTGTCCTGAAATCAGCTCATAACCGCCTTCTTCACGGGGGCGGGCAAGCGCAGGCACAAGCACACCGTATTCCTTGATACTCTCAGCGGTCTCCTGCATGGATTCGTCATCCCTGACCTTGAACGGGTGGTCGGGAAAAGGATGTAACTCTGCCAGCGGTATTTGTACCACGACTTCCTGCTCGGTTTTGTTCATTTCGTTTTCACCTCCTGTTTTTGGGCATAGAAAAAGGGCGTCTCAACCAAAGGAAGAAACGCCCTGTGTTCTCAGATGCGCGGGGCATCTGACGCTGTTTAATTGTGTCGTGTATTTTACACCCCCTACGGTACAAAGGATTTTTACTTGATTTCTCAGGTTGGAAAAGGATGAAGAATCAAGCTGACATACCGCAAAACCATTGGAATTACAGGGCTTTTCCGGTTTGTCGTAATTATACCGTAAGGGCACTCTTGCGCCAGTTTGCTTTTGAAGAACGGTGTACAGCTGAAGGAGATCCAGGAATGGCTCGGTCACAGTGACTTCTCCACCACGGCGAACATCTACGCGCATCTGGATTATTCGTCGAAGCTGAACTCCGCCGGAGCCATGATGGAAAGTCTGGGAATCCCGGAAAAGATCGAATAATCGAACCGTAGAATACAGAAAGGATTCGATCCGAAGGGAACAGAAAATTTCCGTTCCCGGCACAGTTCTCTCCTGAGTTCTCTACTTTTTCGGGGAGAACAAAACTACTTATGTAATGCAAATTCACAAAGGTTCAGGAAATTTCTCCGTCAGAATCAATGAAAAGCAAAAGAAAAAGTCGGCAGTTGTTGTAACTACCGACAAAATTCTGGCGGAGAGTGAGGGATTCGAACCCTCGTGAGATTGCTCTCAAACTGATTTCGAGTCAGCCCCGTTATGACCACTTCGATAACTCTCCGAATATTTTATCTTCACATCAGCTCACCGGGGGTACCGGAAAAAAGTAGAGAACTGATGGAGAGAACTAAAGAAAACAGGTAAATGCGATAAGCGAGAAAACGAGAGAAAAAAGGAGAAAACGAGAGAAAACAAGAGATTCTGCGAGACGGATTTCCAATTCGTCAAGACGATTTCGAGTCATCCGAGGTTAAAACCTCATTATGACCGCTTCGATATCTCTGCGTATTTGATTGTGTTTGACGGAGTACCTGTCGCACCTGCGGCGCGATGATTTCGATATCATCCGAGGTTCACAAACCTTTTATGACCACTTTGATACGACTCCATATTCACACCTGTTGTTTTCGCAACGGATATATTATACCATACTTTCTCCGAAAAAGCAATAGTTTCCGCAAATTTTTTCCACCGACAAAAAAATGCATGAATTGACGAGAGAAACACAAAAATTGTCTTGCATTTTTCGGGTATTTATTGTAAAATAGAGATAACCAAACATTTCGGAGGAACCAACAATATGAAAACCTATTTTTCCACACTTCCCAAAATTGAATACGAAGGCAAGACAACCGACAACCCGTTGGCATTCCGCTATTACAATCCCGATGAAATCATCGCAGGCAAGCCGATGCGCGAGCATCTGAAGTTTGCAATGTCCTACTGGCACACGATGTGTGCTGAAGGCACGGACATGTTCGGTGTCGGCACCCTGACCAAGAACTACGGCGAATCCGATCCGATGGCAAGTGCGCGCGCAAAGGCAGAATGTGCATTTGATCTGATGGACAAGCTGCAGATCGATTACTTCTGCTTCCATGACCGCGATATCGCACCGGAAGGCGCAACGCTCGCAGAATCCAACGCGCGTCTTGATGAGATCACCGATCTGCTGGAAAAGCTGATGAAGGAGCACAACAAAAAGGTGCTCTGGGGTACCGCCAACTGCTTCGGCAACCC
This sequence comes from Clostridia bacterium, assembly GCA_017455975.1. Taxonomy (GTDB): domain Bacteria; phylum Bacillota; class Clostridia; order Oscillospirales; family CAG-272; genus RGIG3925. Next base: position 2,239 of record JAFTLK010000021.1, read on the forward strand.
GCGCTATATGCACGGTGCAGGTACCGCACCGAACGCCGATGTCTTTGCATTTGCCGCAGGTCAGATCAAGAAGGCACTCGAAATCACCCAGCGTCTGGGCGGTAAGGGCTACGTCTTCTGGGGCGGACGCGAAGGCTATGAGACCCTGCTCAACACCGACATGGCAAAAGAGCTTGACAACATGGCATATCTGATGCACCTTGCTGTCGACTACGCCCGTTCCATCGGCTTTGACGGTGACTTCTACATCGAACCCAAGCCCAAGGAACCGACCAAGCACCAGTACGACTTCGACGCGGCAACGGTGCTCGCATTCCTGCGCAAGTACGGTCTGGACAAAGATTTCAAGCTGAACATCGAAGCAAACCACGCGACCCTCGCCGGTCACACCTTCCGTCATGAGCTGGCAACCGCACGCATCAACGGTGCATTCGGCTCCATCGACGCAAACCAGGGCGACTACCTGCTCGGCTGGGATACCGACCAGTTCCCGACCGACTACTATGAAACCACGTTCTGCATGCTGGAAGTCCTGCGTGCCGGCGGCTTCACCAACGGCGGTCTGAACTTCGACGCAAAGACCCGCCGCGGCTCCAACACGCCCGAGGATATCGCCTACGCCTATATCGCAGGTATGGATGCATTCGCATTCGGTCTGCGCGCCGCTGTCAGGATCATCGAGGACGGACGGCTTGACAAGTTCGTCGAAGACCGCTATGCAAGCTACAACACCGGCATCGGCAAGAAGATCGCCGATCAGACCGCGACGCTGGAAGAGCTTTCTGCGTATGCGCTGAACATGGGCGACGTCAAGACCAACACCAGCGGCAGACAGGAATACCTCGAAACCGTTGTCAACCGCCTCTTGTTCTGCTGATTTTATGATCAAGGCAGAAAGGACTACGATTATGAAATATACCATCGGTATTGATATCGGCACATCGGGCACGAAAACCGTCCTCTTTGACGAGGTCGGTTGTCCGATTGCCTCCCACACCATTGAATATCCGCTGTACCAGCCGCACAACGGCTGGGCAGAACAGGATCCCGCCGACTGGGCAAATGCATCGTTCGGTACCGTCAAAGCCGTTGTTGAAAAGAGCGGCGTGAACCCTGCCGACATCGTCGGTGTCGGTCTGTCCGGACAAATGCACGGTCTTGTCATGCTCGATGCGGACAA
>JAFTLK010000241.1 GCA_017455975.1 Clostridia bacterium
AACGCTGTTTTTAACCGACGAAACATGGGATATCCGCTATATGGGCGCCTATGTAAAGCCGTATCGCTATGACGGCACCGTCGCAAACGAAGACTGGGTCAAGGCGGAGAATATTCCCAACATCTGGCACAGCCTGACCTCTCCGCTGGAGCCCTGCACCGAGCATGCCGTCACCCCGTCGGACAACATCATCACGGCGGCTCCCGGTGAAACCGTCACCCGCACCATGGAAATGGACAAGATCTATGCGGCTTACATCACGGCCAACGCAAAGACGACAGGTCCCCTCCGCGTCAAGGTCTGGGCATCGGAAACCGGTGAGCGCGGTTCGGGCGAGGAATATCTCTTTACCGAGGACACCTGCTACCGCGGCTTTGACATCCATTCCGCCGGCGCGCTGATTGTCGAAGTGACCAACGAGGGAGACGCTCCCGCCGCGGTTGAGATGGGCATCATCGCGACACATTATCCCGTTCATTTGCATGCAAAGACCGTTACCTCCGATGACGATCTCAACCTCGTCACCGATGTCTGCGCACACACGCTGAAATACTGCCGTCAGACTCTGCATCTGGACAGCCCGCGTCACTGCGAGCCGATGGCTTGTACGGGTGACTACTACATTGAGGCGATGATGACACAGTTCACATACGGCGACCAGACCCTCTCCGCATTCGACGTCCGCCGTACGGCACAGCTGCTGCGCTACCGCGACGGCCGCATGTTCCACACGACCTACTCCCTGATCTGGGTACAGATGCTGTGGGATGTCTATATGCTGACCGGAGACAAGACGCTGCTTTCCGACTGTGAGGACGCGCTGACCATCCTGCTTGCCCGCTTTGCGACCTATGTCGGCGACAACGGCATCATCGAAAATCCGCCGGACTACATGTTCATCGACTGGCTGTATCCGGACGGCATCAATATGCACCATCCGCCCAAGGCACTCGGTCAGTCCTGCATGAACATGTACTACTACGGTGCGCTGATGACCGCTGTCAAGGTCTACGAGACACTCGGCGAAACAGCAATGGCTGACATGAACCGCACTGCCGCCGCGGCTCTACAGAAAGCGGTCTGCGAGATCCTTTATGACAAGGAACGCGGACTGTTCTTTGAGGGTCTGAACACACCGACGGCAGAACACCTTGTCAACGACTGGTCGATGCCGCAGAATGTCGAAAAGCGCTACTACCGCAAGCATGCCAATGTCCTCGCGGCATACTTCGGCATCGTGGACCGCGATACCTGCCGCGCACTGCTTGAAAAGGTCATGACCGACGAAAGCCTTGGGGAGCTGCAGCCGTACTTTACGCACTTTTTGCTCGATGCTGTCTACAGAAACGGTCTGCGTGCGGAATACACCGACACGATTCTGCGTCAGTGGGTCGCACCGTGCCATGACTGCTCCAAGGGTCTGGCAGAGGGCTTTATCGCGCCGGAGGGCTACCACTTTGACCACAGCCACGCATGGGGCGGAACACCTGCGTATGCGCTGCCGCTGGCACTGTCGGGACTGAAGCTGCTCGCACCTGCCTATGAAAAGATTTCGCTTGATCCCGATCTGCTCGGTCTTGCGTCGGCACACGTGGAACTTCCCACGCCGCACGGCATGATCGTCATCGATCTGCATCGCACCGAAAGCGGCGAAACCGCTGTCGAAACGGTCATTCCGGACGGGATTACCGTAGAATAAATCCATCCGATCAAAGGAGATTCATTATGTCACGCTGGCAAATCATACGAGACGGTCACGCCGTCGCCTGGGATGTTA
>JAFTLK010000242.1 GCA_017455975.1 Clostridia bacterium
CAAATCCATTTTTTGTGAACGCGCGCTTCATCATCCAGCCAAGCTCATATTCAAAAAGCATATCCTGCAAACCGAAACAAAGACAGCCGATCACCTCATGTGACAGCTTGTACTCTATCGCATAACAGCGCCATGCATCGATATCGTGCTCGGCTTCATACCTGTTGAACTTCAGGATGTACGCCTGCGCATCCTGTAAGGATACCTCCACCTCCAAAAAATCGGGGCAAAAATAGCGCACCTGCTCATCGTATTTAATATCATATAACGTCGGAGCATCTGCTTCACAGAAATCACGGATGATCAGACGCTCGGTTTCAATGTACATTCAGATTCCACCATTCATTTGGTTTTTATATAGTCATACTGCATAATCGGCTCACCTGTCCGAAAATGCACTTCCTCACAATTCCCCTCCGGATGCAGAACAAAGCCGCACGCGGCAAGCATTTTCCGGCTGCGAACATTCCCCTCATAGCATCCCGCATATACCTCCGACAGTCCCATCACGTCAAAACAGTAATCTGCTGCTAGCGCAAATGCCGCAGTACCGATTCCCTGTCCGCGGTATGGACGGTAGACCATAATCGCAAGATCGGGCAGGACATGCGGTGGGGAAACAAACACAATCCCGACAATCGCACCGTCGGTCTTCCGTACAATAACCGCCCGAAAGCGTGAACGCTTCGGTGATGCGGAGAATTCATCAAAGGTATCCGTCATGCAGTAATTGTATCCCGCCTGCGTTTCCTCATCCTGCCAGCATTCATAACAAGCGCGGTCATCCTCTGCATCCAGATATTCCGCGAGTGCAATGCGGTCATTTTCAATATAAATATGACGTTTTGCAGCCATCATTCTTTCACCGCCATTGTCGCATAATACTGCGGCGCATACTCGCGGATCACACCGCAGCCCTCTCTGTCGCGGTCCTCATACAGCGCACGCAGAAGGAACCCGGCTTTGAGCTGACCGCCGATCTGCTCCTCCAGCGTATGACTGAACTGAACACCGTCCTCCGCAGCGATCTTCTCAAAGTCCTCTTTCGGCAGCTTCAAAGGGTTATACGGCAGGCGGTTGACAACCGTCAGCGGTTCCTCGTCGGCTGCAAACAGGAAATTCATGCCGTTGTCCATACCGGCAAGCAGAACCCCGCCGGGCCTCAGTACACGGTAACACTCATTCCAAACATGCTGCACGTCTTCAATATAGCAATTGGATACCGGATGGAAGATGATGTCAAAGGATGCATCGTCAAACGGCAGACGCTTTGTCATATCCGCCTTGACAATGCTGATCGCATACCCTTCCCGCTCGGCAACCGCGCGGTCAGAGCCAAGCTGACGGTCGGAATAATCAAGAAGCGTACAATCTGCCCCAAGCTTTGCAAACACCGGCATCTGCTGTCCGCCGCCCGATGCCAGACCAAGCAGCTTTTTCCCGGATAAATCCCCAAACCATGTATGCGGCACCGGCATACAGGGAGTCAGGTAGACAATATAATTCTCCACGGTGACAGCGGCATATTCCTCATGGGTGATCGGACGCGTCCATGTCATGCCTTCCTCCGACCAGCGGTCCCATGTTTTTGCGTTGATATCGGTGTAGTTCATTTGTATATCCTCCGCTATTCTTCATTGTGTCCAGTATAACACAAAACACACCCCGTGTCAAGGGTGCGTTTGATTGTATAACTTCTCCCCGCCGCACACGTCATGCAGCGTCTGTTTCTGCATCGGCAGTGTCTTCTGCCGATGTGCCATTGGGAAGCACGCCCGTCTCCGGATCATAGAAGTACCGGATCTCCTGCGGTTCCGTATCACCGGTACGGTAAATCGCAAGCTCCAGACGGTCTCCGACCCGCGTCACACGCATCCAATAGCTTCCATCGATGAGGAACGGCCAATCCTCGGATTCCGTATTCTGCCAGAAGCCGCCGTCCGCATTGAAGAACTGCGCATATTCCGGCAGGATTTCACCGTATTCGTCCGAAACGCCCATCGAATAAATTTCCGGACCTGCATACTGCAGAGGATAATACCATTCCGTGTTCTCGCATCCATCATACATGACCCCCTTCTCGGGCTCATTGCTCTGCGTAAATGAGAACAGATGCGTCTCGACATCGGAAATTGTATATTTTCCGGTATCATTTCCGGCATCACCCCAATGATGATACTGATATGTCATCGTATGATCAACGCCGTCAAAATACAGCGTACTCCACGAATCTTCATGCTGATAAGCAATCGAGCCGTCCGTCTCCGGATATGCGATCAGATGATACCCCGTATTGTCGGAATATGCGTACTGCTCCCAGTGGATATGGTACATATCCTGCATCGGTTTCGGTTCCTGTTCTGCCGGTCCGCCGTCCACGATCAGCTGAACGATCATTTTCACGAGTTCAAATCCCTTTTTCAGCGTAAAGCCTTCCATGTCGCAGCCCGTCATCGAAAGCAGCATCGACAGCAAAAGCAATACGGATATAAGCGTACGTGTCAGTTTTTTCATAAGTCATTCTCCTTTCACTGCGGAAGCGCGGGAACTTCTTCTTCCCGATTATGCAGATACCAGATCGAAAACGGTGTTTCGGCAACCGACTTTTTTCCGTCCGTCCATGTCACAGCATAGCGTGCGACCTCAAGATGCCCATCGATCACAGAAGCACGCCAGATCTCATCCTCTCCGAGATGCAGCGGCCACGCGGGATCCTCCGTGCGGTAACGGAACTCCTCCGTATCGTAAAACTCATCATACAGCGTATCGCTGCCCTGTCCGAACGAACCGGGACCGCTGAAGCTCATGCTGATATACCAGAGCTCGTTGCCGCAGCCCTCATATGCCTCATATTTATCCTGTTTTGCAAACGTCGGCTGGCTCGAGCGATCGGAAATTTCATGATAATTGTACATGTACCATTCCGAATTCACATTGAACTTGTCGGAGGAAAGATACTGATAATGGATCTCGGCGGAATCCTGTCCCGGATAAAAATTGATATAGACGAGTTTATCGTGCAGCAGAACCAGCGTGTTGTCGTCTTCCTCATCAAAGACACGGTGCACGCCATCTGCATCCTTTTCCGCATACATGCGCCACTGCGTGTTATCGAGATCCTCGGAATATTCACCCTCATATTCTTTGTTCAGTTCGTCCGACAGATCCGAAAGATCCTTATTTTTCAATCCTTCAATTGCCTGTTTTCCAAGGCTTCCGATCAGTGCAAAAACGTCCGATACGGTAAGTCCGGTATCACCGAGCTCCGTACTGCAGCCGCACATACTGCACGCAAGCAAAAGCGCCAGCGCACCGGTCAGAATTCGTTTTCCGCATTTCATATTCATCACCTGCTTTTTTATTGATACCATGAAGTACCGGAAAGGTACCATGACATGTACGGTGCATCCGCACCTTTTTTCGTACGCTCGATTTTGATCATGCCGCATAACATTCTTTTCATCGTGATTCCTCTTTTGTCATTGTCTTGAAATGAAGTGAAAAAACCGGCACACCCTCGTCGGGTATACCGGTCTTTCTTGATCTTTGAAACGATTGGCTTACTCGACAGCTTATTCAGCAGCGTAAACGCTGACACGCTTCTTGTTGCCTGCGATGCGGTCG
>JAFTLK010000243.1 GCA_017455975.1 Clostridia bacterium
ATCAGCGGTGTGCCACGGATGACCCATACGAGAAATTTACATATCAGTGCAATCGGATAGATCGGAATGGCTTTGGGCAGGCTGTCAGGTGTTTTTGCAGCTGCGCGGAACACAAAACCGAGCTTGCTCATCGAGCCGAACGCGATGAGCAGCCCCAGCGGAATTGCAAACAGCAGTGTCAGCGCAAAGATCGTCAGCGTCATGCCGAAGCCTTCAAGCAGACTGAGTGTGACTTGCCAGAACATAGGTGAAATACCTCAAATCAATAAAATCAAAAGATATCCGGGGATGGCCGTTTTGCGATCCCCGGATGAAAATTGCAATGATTTTTTATATATTATTCGGTAACAACGGAGAGATCGTACTTTTCGCCGAGTGCCTTGAAGGTACCGTCAGCGATGATCTTATCCATGAACTTGTTGAGTTCCGTGCAGAGGTCAGAGCCCTTGCGGAATGCGACACCGTATTCTTCTTCGGTCAGGGTCGCACCCTTTGCGAGATCTGCATAAGAGGTGCCTTCACCGGTCATAGCAGCTGCCATGGTCGCGTCGATGACACATGCGTCAGCGGAACCGGAAGCAACTTCGAGCAGAGCGTCTGCCTGCGTTGCGACTGCGGTGTAATCGGTGATGGTTTCAGCGATTGCGGATTCACCTGCGGAACCTGCTTCAACTGCGAACTTCAGACCGGTCATGGAAGCGAGGTCGGCATAGTTTGCAACGACATCGGACTTCATGATGACAACCTGAGAGTTGTTGATGTAGGGATCGGAAACGGAGCATGCTTCGGAGATCTCAGCGGTGATGGTCATACCGTTCCAGACGCAGTCGATGGCGCCGGACTGTACTTCAAAGACCTTGTTATCCCAGTCGATTTCAACGAATTCAACGGTAACACCGAGTTCTGCTGCGAACAGTCTTGCAAATTCAGCGTCAAAACCGGTCCATTCGCCGTTTTCATCCTTGTAGTCCATCGGAGCGTATTCGGTAATACCGACGATGATCTTGCCGGCGTCCTTGACCTTCTTGACGTCTTCAACAGCCTTGTCGCCGCCGCACGCGGTGAAGGAGAGTGCCATTGCGGCAACGAGTACGATTGCCATAGCACAGGTAAGAATTCTCTTGGTAAGTTTCATGATATGTTTTCCTTTCGGTTGTTCGGGAGGACAGATACTGCCCTCTCCTTCGATGTCCAATATTATACCACAAATCAGTTTCTTTTGCAAGCACTTTACCATATTAAAGCGATGTTGTTTGTGACAAGAATTTTTCGTTTTGTCTTTCCTGTCATAGCAACTTTGCACAATTAACATATCTTCCGTGCATTTTCAGATGCCACATCACGCCTCATCCTCAGAGGAATTGTAAAGATACTGTGAAAATCCGAAAACCGCTTGTCATTTGTCTTATGATATGATATAATAATATTATCAGAACAAGACTTTCAAAAAGGAGATAGCACCATGAAGCTTGCCGAAGCACTGCAGGAACGTGCCGACCTTGCACGCCGCATTGACGCATTAAAAAGCCGCCTGTCCCACAACGCCATTGTACAGGAGGGAGAACGCCCCGCCGAAGAGCCGTCCGCACTTCTTGCCGAATTTGACGCCTGCACCGCACGGATGGAGGAGCTGCTGACTCACATCAATCTGACCAACTGCAAAACGGTTGTCCTCGGACAGAGCCTGACCGCACTGCTTGCGCACAGAGACGCACTCAAGCTCCGGCTGGAGGGTTATCGGATGCTGGTGAACGAAGCCAGCGCCACCGCACGCCGCGCGACCCGTTCCGAGATCAAAATTCTGTCCACAGTCAATGTGGCAGACCTGCAGAAAACCGTCGATCTGACCGCAAAGGAACTGCGGCAGCTGGATAACGCCATCCAGCAGGCAAACTGGACGACCGATCTTCTGTAATCTCATTTTCAAAACAATTTGTTGGTAGTCTGCTGTTTTCATCGCGGGCGCAGAACCTCATGTGGCACCGTATCCGGTGTACCTTGCGTGCACCGTCATACGTTGTCCGCGGCAGGAGGTAAGCTGCCGCATTCAGATGGGTGTCATGGGCGGGCACAGCGGGTTCGACTCCCGTATGTATCGTAACGCCCCGATCGCGCACAAACGCATCGATACCGTGTATTCTGTACTACCGCTGCGCCGGAACAGCAGACGAGGGTGGGTTAGGGGCAATGCCGGCAACTTCACAGTTTCCGGCATTGCAGTGATATATTTCGTCGGTGACGAAATGTGATATTTTTCCGCTGCATTTTTTGCTGCGGAAAAGTGATATTCGCCCTGCGGGCGAGTGATATTTTTCGCTTTCAGCGAAAAGTGAAAGCAGCATAACGATTGCGCAATCCATAACTGCTTTCGGAAATTCTATTTCAAAAGGCGAAAGGAGAATGATCGATGAAACGACGGTATCTGTTTTTTCTGACAGCCTTGCTTTTGCTCGTTCTGTGTCTCCTTGTCGGATGCGCTGAGGACAACACAGAACCGATGACGCTTTCCTGCCGTGTCATAGCGGTCATGGATCGGGAGCTTCTGCTTGCCGCCGACGGACATCCGCCGATTATGGCATTATCACCTGCCGCAAATCCCAAAATCTCCGTTCTGCGGGACGGAGCTGCTGCTCCCGACGGAGATGCGCCAATTCCGGGGGATTGGGTTCTGCTGACATTCTCGGACGGCATCACGGAAACCAGTCCTGCCCTGCCGCGCGGCGTGACGCAGATGGACATCATCTCCGACGGTTTTGACAATCTTGCCGCCGTGTATCTGCAGGTGCTGACCGATCTTGCCGCAGAGCAGGCATCTTTGATTGCGGACAAATCCATGCTTGCCGTCTCCCTTGAGGCAACCGCACTTCCGGCATGGGAGCGAACCGCAGTGGTCGCCGCGCTTGCACAGTACATCACCGGACAGTATCCGGCCATGACCGTCATCGAGGAATCCCGCAGCGATCTGATCGCAAAGGGCTTTCTGACCAAAGACCCGGACAGCCCTCGCTGGCACTGGCAGGACGGATCCATTCTTTCCGTCAGCGAAATTACGCACAAGTGTACCGACCGGAAACGGTATTTCATCGCATTCTTTGATTTAAGCCACGCATGGACCGGCTGTCACACCGCGCGTGACACCGAGACCGGCATATGGCTTCCGTATGAAAAAGGCGGCAGTATGCTGATTGACTGACAACTGACCGCCGGCCAATACCATAATAAGAAAGGGGTACCCACTATGAAGCGACTGTTACTCTTTGCACTCACCGCACTTCTTCTGCTCCCCCTGCTCTGCTCCTGCATCATGACAGGGGAAGACGAAACACTGACCGCGCGCATTGTCCGCATTTATCCCGATGCCGATGCGATTCTGCTTGCACCGATGGGCACGTCGGAGGGACAGCCGCCGCTGTTTTTGTACTGGGAATGGCATGAGGAGCTCACCGAGGGCGACTGCATGGTACTGACCTATCGCGGCGGACTGGTCGAGGAGAAATCCCCGTATCTGAACGCTCCTGTCTACCGCCCGAAAAAGACAGTTTCCGTGACGACCGATGTCAAGCGGTTTGACAATCTGGCATCGGTCTATCTGCAAACGCTGATCGATCACGTCATTGAGAACGCCGGATTCGGAAATCCATCCATGCTGTCGGTCGATCTTTCAAAAACATCACTTCCCGAAAACGAACGCACCGCTATCCGCCTTGCCATCGAGGAAATCACGGAAACTGTGCCGCTTGCCCTCTCAGTCACAGCGCTTGAGGAAGCGGGATATCTGACCAAGGACCCGATCCTTGCATGGGAGGATGGGTATGTCCTTTCCGTGACTGAATCCGAGGAAAAATCCTACGGTACAAAAAAGTTTTTCCGTGTCGGAAGATGGAGAAGCGGACTTGCCGCAACATCCTGGATCGACAACACAACCGAACGCGACGAAAACGGCGTCTGGTCGCCGTATGTCAAGGGCAGACTTCGCCAATCATAAGACAAAAAAACAACCGCAGTTGATTGATGACTGCGGTTGTTCCTGTTATTTGTAGGGACAGGCGTCCTCGACTGTCCCGAAGCGCGGATACTTCACAGGGACAGTCGGGGACGCCTGTCCCTACATTCTTAAAACGTTTCGTTGCTTGCCCGTTTTTTACTTCGTCGTAATCCAGATGGTCACGGGCATTGCGGGATCCCAGTTCTGACCTGCAGACGGGTAATCAACCACGGTGATCTCACCGTCGGTCGTCCTGACCTTGTACGCCTGCTTGGTGTCAAAGGAGACCTCGGTCGGTGCAAGCTCTGCATATCCGCCGTTGTCGATGACCGTCACAGCAGAGGTGACATCCTCGCCGGTCTGGCTGTCACGTGCAAGCATGACAGGACCGCGCTGCAGGGCGAGATGGCAGATGGATTCGGCGTCAGCGTTGGGATCGATATCAGCGGCGTAGATGATCTGCGTGCGCATATCAAAGTCGATCTCGATTTCGTCACCGCACTTCCATGTACGTTCAACGACA
>JAFTLK010000244.1 GCA_017455975.1 Clostridia bacterium
CCGAGTATGAAAAAATTACAAATATTCAGATAAATGGTATTGATGCAGAATTACGTTTATTGGGTGAAGATTACACTCTTTTTTGGTATGATGGATATCGTTTTATTTCGATACTAAGTAATATCACTGAGGATCAGATTATCAAAATCGCAAAAAATATAAAAAAATTCAAATAATGTGCAGTATCATGTCGAGATATGTCGTTATATAGATACTGGAAGATAATTCCGGTATACTATATTATGGGAGGTCTTTATATGAAGATCAAAAAACTCATATCCGTGCTATTGCTTGTTGTCATGGCGCTTTCGATGACTGCATATGCAGTACAGCCACGGTGGACGAACACTTTAGCTGTCACGATGGAAAATGCATACGACAACGGTGATGCATTACTACGGATATCCATCAATGCCCGGTCAGATGCTGATAAAATCGACAATGTAGACATTCGGTTTTACCATGTGGCATCATCCGGAACGGAAACACTGATTGCGTCATGGGATGATTTATCCGTGAATGATTTCAATTTCCATTGGGTTGAATATGTTGAAAACGTCCATAAGTTTCACACATACCGCCTGGAATTCACGGCAGATGTCCATCGCAACGGCTATGTCGAGAGAATCAGCGATGCCAAAACCTCTGTGTACAACTACAGCATATCATGAGCATGAGAGAGCTGACAAAAGCTGAAATACAAACAATCTACCTTTCGCTGCTGCATCTCGGGGTGATCCACTGGACAAAGTCGAGCAAACGTATGCAGCTTGCTATGCAGTATGTTGTAGCGCGGGAGGATCTTGCGGGTATGCCTGTGATTGAGCTGTATGCCGACATTGCAAAAATCAATCATGACAAGTGGCAAGCCGTTGAACGTTCACTTCGGGTTTCACTGGATTCCATCTGGAAGAACCACACGCAGGAATGTTCACAGCTGTTCTTCCACTCGGCAACACCGGTGAAGAAGCCGCAAATGTCCCAGTTTTTGTACCTGTACAAGCAGGAGTTTGAAAACGGCAACATTCAGCGCTGGAATGAGTCCATCGCGACACCATTGGATTTTGAAGCAGCAGAAACAGTTGAAGATGATGGGGAACATGATGACGATGTTCTCCGGTGAATACCTGACTGCTTACTGAGAAACATTACGAGCCCATCTATACTGTGATTGGTGTAGGTGGGCTTGTGTGTTCAGGGTAGGGAGATCGCTTTATACAGTTCTGCTTTGAGGGGAGGGATTTTTAGACTACGAATTCTGAAGAACTACAATTAGAAATAGTTCCAAATATAAAAATGTTTAATTCATGTCACATCTGGTTTTCATTCCGGCAGTAAAATGAATATATAATTTTCACTGCATGGAGGAAACACAACATGAACACCTACGCATACATCAGAGTCAGTACCCGCGAACAGAACGAGGACCGACAGGTTCTTGCCATGGAAGAATTCGGCGTGGATCGCAGCTGTACGGTCATCGAAAAGCAATCCGGTAAGGATTTCGACCGTCCGCTGTACCGCAGACTTCTGAAAAAACTCAAGCCCGGCGACACGCTGGTCATCAAGAGCATCGACCGTCTCGGACGCAATTACGACGAAATTCTGGAACAGTGGCGGATCCTGACAAAGGAAAAGAAAGTTGATATCGTGGTGCTTGATATGCCGTTGCTTGACACCCGGAACGGGCGTGACCTGACAGGAACGCTGATTGCAGACATTGTTCTGCAGCTGCTGTCCTACGTTGCCCAGACGGAGCGTGAGTTTATCCGCCAGCGACAGCGCGAGGGCATTGCTGCGGCAAAGGCGAGGGGCGTGCACTGCGGCAGATACGCAATGGTACGTCCGGACAACTACAAAGCTGTATTCCTGCAATGGCAAAACGGCAAACTGTCCGGCCGCAAAGCGGCTGCTCAGGTCGGCGTGTCACACACGACATTCCTGCGCTGGGCAAAAGATGACCGCCCAGCAGAGATTCCGCAGGGCGGCCAGGTTGTAAACAGATGATAAAAATATTGACAAATTTTGGGTAAATAACAGAAATTGGTTCGATTCTTGCACCTTTTGTACCGGTAATTCGTTGACAAAAAAACGATTATATGATATAATGTATTTTGTATAATATCGTTGATTATTGGAGAAGACTTCATGTCATCATACTGGTTTTCTATCCCGGAAAAAAGGTGTACCTTATATACCGGCATCCACAGTTCACATGAATTATCTCCGCACGGAAAAAAGCAGAGGTGGTTCATGTGATTTCCTTATTTCCCCATAACGAAACCGCATACGAAGCTGCCGAAGAAATGCTTGCCGAAATGCTGTCCCTGCCCGATGACTGGAACTACACACTCAAAGGGCTTACATTTCTGTTCTCCGATGGGATCGATTCCGTCCGTCAGGGAATC
>JAFTLK010000245.1 GCA_017455975.1 Clostridia bacterium
ATCAGCAATATCGATGGCAGCAAAACGAGGATTGTCAGGACTTTTCGCTTCATAGGCACCTCCCTACGGCTCATTGTAAAAATAGAGATACGGTCGATTGACAATACTGCTGTCGGCAATCTCCTCGGGAATCAGCCAGAAGCCGCCCTGAATGGGTTCGATTCTGCCGCGGACGGAATTGCTGTCAAAGCGGTAGGTGCCGTTTTCCTCTGTCACAACAGCGTTCAAGGTCAGGTACGCATTTTCATCGTCTGCGGTGGGAGCAAAGAAATCAAATTCCGTTTCCCATGTATGGCTGTCGGTTTCTGTGAAGGTTCTGGCAGAGGAGGACATGCGCGTGCGGACAAACGGTAGGGCGGTATCAAGAATCGCAGGTTCTGTCGGCAGAAGCGGGGTGAAATCAAGTCCCGACATGGCGCGGGTATATTCTTGTGATGTATAAGCATCCGGAACCAGTTCTGTTTGTTTTGCGAGTACCATGAATTCTGCTTCGGTGATGGGTGTCTTTCGTCCGTGGTCGATGGCATAATACCGCATGTCACTGTACTTGTGATTGAAATCGTCATATTCTAACTGAACGCAGATCACAGGATGCAGTCTTCCGTCAGAAATTTCCCACACGCAGTATTGCTGCCCGTTTCTGTGATCGGGGGCATATTGAACAGCACAGAAGCGTCCGTTTTCATCAATGGCTGTGGCAACTGTTGAGATCAGCACCGGTACGCTGTCACGCATGGTCAGAATGGCAAGTACAGAATAGGTATCGCTGAGCAGAATCAGCTCGTCAGTGCCGTCTCCGTTCAGATCATGAATGTCATATCCGAGACTGTACGCGGCAGTATCGGCAGAATCCCCTGCGATTCGTTTGAGTTGTGTGTACAACCGATGATACAGGTGAAAGGTGCGTGCATCGGGATAGGTATACAGCGTTCGGGAATCTACGCCACTGTCCCGATATTCTTTGGTGCGCGGCAGATGGATTTCCAGAATCTCGCGGCAGAGGGACAGCACATCATCATATGTGGCGGCGGAAAGCATCGGTGCCGGATTCGGATTCTCCTGCGGAAACAGCGGAACGGCATACAGACCGGTATCCAGAGTGTGATTTGGCATAAACTGATGGGCGCTCTGAATGGTAAGATATTCCTCGCGTGTCAGTGCGGTACGGACACCGTCATCCACCCGGAAGTATTCCGCGTCGCCATCCTCGGACGGGTCGGTGCCGTTGTAGCCGTAGGTCAGCCCCACAAGTGCGCCGTCAACAAGATATTTGACATGATAGGTCTTTTGTGTCTCCGATTCCTTGGCATAATAAATACAGCCGTCGGTTTTGACTGTGCCGAATTTGAAGACATCCAGCAAAACCGGCGTTTCGCCGTGCATGGTAAAGATGGCATGGAGTGAAGTCCCATCCGTCTCCGTCAGAATCAATTCCTCCGTGCCGTCATCGTTGATATCATGCAGGCTGTACGCCATGACAGAGGGATCCTCACACCGTGCGGCGACCTCGGCAAGTGCGGCGCGAATGGGGGCGGCGGTCTGTTCTGCGGTGCTGTCACGGGCGGGTTCTTCGGTCAGCATGGTGCGGAATTCGTCGATGATCTCGTCATAGGTCCGGAGCGGGATTTCGCCGCAGGCATACAGACAGAACAGCGTGCAGCAAAGCACCAGCAGAACGGGGATGATGGCGTAAAATTTGCGTGTTTTCATAGGGGGTCTCCTTTTAGAAAAAGTCTTTATATCCTATTAGACGACGGATTTTCGATTTTGTTCCATGTTTTTTGAAAAAAATTGAAAATTTTTGGAATTTTCAGATTTCGCATTTATGATATCATATTTTTGCCCATGCGTCAACGGTTTCATTTCACGTAAATTTGTGGATTTCCGCCTTTGAAAAAACCACTGATTTATGGTATAATAAAGATACGGCAAACCGCCGTCACGGGAGCGCATCACAGTTTCCGCCGCGCCAAATTGGCGAGCTTCGGTCGTCTCTCTGCATCACAAAGTGAAAAGGAGAAACACAATGAAACGAGTCAAAGCCGCATGCATCATGCAGACACTGGTCTTCCAACAGAAAGAGGGAAGCGGATATTCCGCCGAGCACTGTCTGGAACTGAACCGCGAGGAGGTCAAAAAGTATAAGCTGACCTTGGAGCGCGCACACACCCGTCACAAAATTGATGAAGAAACGGAGCTGTCCGACGGCTCGATCATCGTCCGTGTGCGCAAGGAATACAACGCGACGGCATCGGTCGGGGAATATTTTGATATCTGACAACAAATCGCGAGCGGCAATGGAAGTTCAGTTCCATGCCGCTCGTTCTGTATCTTTTGCTTTATAATGAATTGACTCTGTTATAAAGTACATTGAAACGTTCTGAATGATGCAGAGCATCCAGAGCGGGGCTGTTCAGCTTCATCATGAGTTTTTCTTTCATGACCGCGGTGGAAACGGTGATTTCCGTCATACCGTGCGGCAGAAGCGGGGGATTCTGATACAGCGCCGCAATACGCATTTTACTTGTCGGTGCGATTTTGTCAAGATAAAACAAAACAGATTTTTCAACGCTGTCCATTGCTTTGTCGGATTCTTCCAGAGCAAGATACGCCTGTGCCTGCAATAAATACAAATCCCCCGAATCAAAATCGTGGAACGACGGGAACCGCTCGCCGAACATGGCTTCCATGACGGTAAACCATGTTTCGCACAGCGCGGCGGTTTGTTCGTACTGCCCGTTTGCGTAATAGGCGTTGCCGAGCCGCGCGAGGTTGTCCTCCAGTGCTTGCAGCAGATAGGCATTGTCCTCTCCGAGGTGTGCAATGACCGAGGCAAGATCGCCCTGCTTTTCATCGATCCGGGCAAGATGCGAGAACAGCGTGAAATCGGAGCGGACGGGGAAGCGGTATGCCTGCTCGCGCGCAAGCTCGTATTTTCCCTGCGACGCATACAGAAATACCAGAATCTGATGCGCGCGCATGATGTCTGACGAATTTTTTGCATAACTGATGATCAGCTTTGCCTGCCGTTCCGTTTCTGCGGCGATCTCTGCGGCGCGGTCGGCGGCATACAGATAGTCATTTTCCGGCAGACAGAGCGAAAGACCGCGTCCGGCGCAGTTGACGAGCAGAATCAGATTGTTCGGGTAGGTTTTCAAGCCCTCGCGCATGTGGTCATACGATGCAAGGTATGTTTCGAGTTTTCCATACTGCTCCATGGCACACGCCTCGCGGACAATCTTTTCTGCTTCCTCTGCCGCATTGGTTCCGGCGACGTTGAACAGCACATCGGTTGACACGCCGAAGACGGTTGCCAGCGGGACAATCTGCGAAATGTCGGGCATACCCGTGCCGTTTTCCCAGCGGCTGACCGCCTGATAGGTGATGTTCAACTGTTCCGCCAGCTCCTCCTGTGTGAGATTGCGTTCCTTGCGCAGGCGGCGGATGATCTGACCCATGGTTTCGTTCATTTGGAATTCTCCTTTTTGTGATTTCCGGTACCGTTGGGTACAGTATACCACAAAAGAACGGATTTGTACAGCGATGCAAATCCGTGTTTGATGCAACGGAGCGTTGAGTTTTTCGTTGATGCACGCTGACGTGGATGTACCGGGGGATGTATCCCCGATGCTCCTTTGACGAAATCACCTCAAAACCCTTGACAAATTCCGTATTCTGTGATAAAATAAATACCGCAAATGCCGGAATGGCGAAATTGGTAGACGCCCGGGACTTAAAATCCCGTGAGGATAACACCTCGTACCGGTTCGATCCCGGCTTCCGGCACCACGAAAAAAGACGATTACGGTTGTAATCGTCTTTTTTCAGTGATATAAATCCCTGCGGGATTTGTGAAATATCCTGCGGATGTGAAATACGCTGCGCGCGTGAAATACGCCTGCGGCGTGTGAAGAATTGTTGGATGGTGGGGCACTCGGATAGGGGTGTCTTTTTCATTTGCTATTAACCGAGCGGGATTTCCATGACGGGAATCCAGGCTTCAAGGCGATTTTCTTCCGCTTCTGTGGATGGATAATATTCAAATCCGTCGCGGATAAGAAAGTCTTCTCCATCGGCGGGGATGGTCAGCCAATCGGCGAAAAGAATGAGAGATTCTACTTCATTGGGGTCAATGGGATTTTCAAAGCAGTAAATGATAATCTCTCCGGTGTTTTTCCTGTATTCCACGCGATTTTCCGTGTTTGCAAAATTTCCGGCTTCCTTATTAAGATAGGTTCCGTCCTTCATTTTCAGCCAGACACCAATTTCGGTTTCTCTCCGTCCTTCTGTTGTGTTATAGGAATAGGTCAGATTTTCTCCGGTGATTTCCATGGAGAACGCATTGATTGCAACAGTGGTAACGACGGCTTCGGAGGATGCGGGAGCCTGACTTTCCTGTCTTCCGTTCCACCGGAGAACCTGTTCATCGCGGCTTTCCAGATCGACGGTGTATGTCCACTCACCGGGGATGGTAATATAATCTTCAATGAAATAGGATTCGCCGTCGGTTTTCGGAACCAATGCGTAGTCGTGAAGTATACAGAATTTCAGTTCCAGCGTTACTTTTTCTTCGTCAAAGCCGGTTCGGGTAAACGTGCCGTCGCCGTGTCCGACTGTTCCGCCGCTGACAAGAAATGCGGATTCGTTTTCGCCGCTTGCAAAAATGTAACCGGGCATGAGATGATGTTTTTCTTCGCCGGGGATTTTGTAATAGCACATGACACGGTGATCACCGGATATATCCAGCGGCTGGGGTGTTATCACGGTTCCACCGATTTGCAGATTATATTCATCAAACCATGTTTCCGTGATATTCCAGATGACATCGGGATTGTCGGTGGACGAGGACAAAATCTCAACGTGTCCGGTATCGATTTTATGTCCGAATGCCGTTTCAAAGCCGCCGAGGATGGTCGCCGCTGAAATCGAGCCGACGACCAGACAGATTGCCGCCGCAATCAGAATCACCTTTTTGATGCCGGAGCGGCGCGGGCGTACCGTCATCGTTGTTTGTGCCTGTGCGAGGATGCTGTCGGCATCACATCCGATATAATCCTGCTGTGTGGCTTCATTGATAATCTCGTTCAATTTCATGAATCTTCTCCTTTCCAGTATGTACGGATTTCCTTTAAGGTGCGGTAGAGCTTGTTTTTGATATACGATTCCGAGCGTCCGAGCATATGCGCGATCTCCGTGATGGTCATATCGAAGCGATAATACAGATGGAAAATTCTGCGTACCTCGTCATCCTTTGCGGTGAGATACCGTTCAGTCCAGTCGATCACCGCACGATCTTCCGTGATTTCCTCCACGGAAAGCGATTCGATATCGGCTTGCTCTGCGGTGATGCCATCCTCGGACGGTTCTTCATATACCTCTTGACGCTTACCCATCGTTTTATAATACCGTGCCATGGTCTGTCGGACGAGCTTTGCGACCATTGCGTCGGGATTCTGAATGTAGGCAGTGCCGCGCCGGCAGATGATCCGGTAGAGTTCAAGATACACCTCCTGTATCAGGTCGGCCGCATCGGATATCTGACGTGCACCAGCTGTGATCTGCGCAGCGGTTTTCCGGTATGTCTGCTCGTAGATTTGTCGGAATGTCTCCTCTGTGCTCATATCGTCCCTCCTTTGCGCTGTTTTGGGATCCCGTACTATAAGCGGCGTGGTTTCATGAAATTGTTTCAAGTGAACGAAAAAAGAAAGAACCGACTTTCATCGGTTCTTTCGGAAATTCTGAAATTATTCAGCGTCGATGCCTGCTTCCAGGGCGATTTCAGCTTCTTCAGCAGCAGCTTCATCAGCGAGGAGTGCACGGATGGAGAGGGAAACCTTCTGGTTTTCGTCATCGATACCGACGATCTTGACATCAACTTCCTGACCCTTTTCGAGGACGTCAGCGGGGTTGTTGATGCGCTTGTTTGCGATCTGGGAAATGTGGATCAGACCGTCAACGCCGGGGATGATTTCAGCGAATGCGCCGAAGGGAAGCATGTTGACAATCTTAACGGTTGCAACATCGTCTACCTGGTACTTATCGGTGAAGATCTTCCAGGGGTTCATAGCGTCGGTCTTGTAGCCGAGGGAGATGCGCTTTGCTTCAGCGTCGAAGTCCTTGACGTAAACGTGGATGGTTTCGCCGATGGAAACGACTTCAGAGGGATGCTTGATGCGGCCCCATGCGAGCTCAGAGGTATGAACCATACCGTCAACGCCGCCGAGGTCAACGAATGCACCGTAGGGCATGAAGGACTTGACAACACCGTCGAATTCCTTGCCTGCTTCCATTTCTGCCCAGAATGCTGCTTCCTTTTCCTTGCGTTCTGCGCGGAGAACTTCACGGATGGATGCAACAGCACGTCTTCTCTGTTCGTTGATGTCGATGATCTTGACGTTCTGGACGGTACCCTGCAGTTCCTTCAGGTCAGCCTCTCTGGGAAGACCGGTGTGGGATGCGGGAACGAAAACGCGAAGACCCTTGATGAGGACGATAACGCCCTTTTCGAGGCAGTCGACAACCTTACCCTGCAGAACGGTACCGTCAGCGTGTGCAGCAACGATTTCGTTCCAGTTGTTTGCATTGTCAACCTTCTTCTTGGACAGGGTAGCAACACCGTCGATGTCGCTGACGCGGACAGCGATTGCTTCGACTTCGTCGCCGACTTTGAACATGTTTGCAACGTCAGCGGTGGGATCGTCCGTAACATCGTTGAAGGACAGAATGCCTGTTACCTTGGAACCGATGTCAACATGGATCTCATTCGCAGAGATCGATGTAATAACACCCTTGACCACGTCTCCTGTATTTAAAGTTTTGAAAGATTCGTCCAGCATTTGCGCGAAGTTTTCTTCCATGATTTCAATTTCGCTCATAAGTTTTTTTACCTCCTGTATTATACTGTCGGGTGTGGACGCACCCGCAGTGATGCCTGCACACATGTGCGGCCGTAACAGATCCCGCGGGACATCGGACGGACGCTCGACAAAGCAGGTTCTCTCACAGTGCTGTCGGCAGATGTCGTACAGCTTCTGTGTGTTGGAGCTGCCCCGGCCTCCGATGACGAACATGATGTCCGCCTCTCCGGCGATACGTTCCGTTTCCGTCTGACGGTTTTCTGTAACATTACATATTGTATCAAAAATTTTCGCGTTTGTATATAGTTTTTCAATAAATTTTTGAGAAATTTTACATTCTGCTAACTTTTGGGTCGTTTGTGAGACATAAATGACCCTTTTTTTGCGGTATTTTTGCGCCTCTTCTGTAGAACACCATGCTTCTGTCTCCGCTGCGGTCGCAAAGATTTTCGTCCGGCAGGAGAAGCGGGAGTCGATGCCCTTCACCTCGGGATGGTTCGGATCACCGAAGATGATGCCGAGCGCCTCGTCCGGGGCATCGGCATACGGCGCGGATTCCTCTTCTGCAATTTTGTGGATGTTCTTGACAAACGGACAGGTGCAGTCAACAACGCGAAGATTGGCGTGCAGCCTGCCGAGGTCGGCGAGCATGGTTTCCGTTTCCAGTGTCATGCCGTGGGCGCGTATGACGGCAATCACTTCACGGTCCGGATGTGTCTGCAGAAGCGCGGGGATATCCGCATCGGTTACCGAAACGACGCCGCGTTCTGCCAGCTCCCCTGTGACGATCGGATTGTGGATCAGCTCGCCGAGGGTGACGATGACGGCATCCGGGGACTCTGTCAGCAGCCTGTATACCGTGTCAACGGCGCGGCGGACTCCGGGACAGAAGCCCGCATGCTTTGCTTCAAGGATCCTCATGCCTGCGTGCTCCGATAGTTCTCGGACAGCGTGCAGATGCGGTCAAAGATCAGCTCGGTCGCGCGCTTGTAGGAATCGGAATTGCCCTCCTCCAGACCGAGTTCGGCAAACGGGATCCGCTCACCGACGATGATGACGGTCTTTTTGAAGGGACGCAGGTAGCGGGACTTGGTTTCGACGGCAACCGGGAGCACGTCACAGCCGGAACGGAATGCGATCATGCCGGCACCGTATCGGACCTCTGTTGTGCGCGGGTCAACGCCCGGTCGGCGGTGTCCCTGCGGGAAGATACCGACAGACTTGCATTCCTTCAGCTGTGCGATGGTGCGCTTGATGGCACCGACATCGCCCGATGCGCGGTTGACCGGGTACGCACCGAGTGCACGGATCAGCGGAGCCAGAACGGGAATCTTAAACAGCGATTCCTTTGCCATCCAGTTGATTTTGATGCGGATGGCGGCAACGATGGCGACCGGGTCAAGGTTGCCGATGTGGTTGGCGCAGAGCATAAAGCCCGGCACACCGGCCCGCTCGGTATCCTCCGGTATGTTTTCCCGACCGACAAGCTCAATGCGGAAGATGGCACAGACGGCACCCGCCAGTGTTTTGATGATGTTATCGTAAAATCCCATATCGCATCCTCAGATCAGATTTCTTTCTGCCAGCAGTCCGCGGATGGCGGCGACGGTTCCGTCGATATCAAGCGCGGAGTTGTCAAGCATCACAGCATCGTCTGCGGGAATCGCCGGGGAGACGGCGCGGGTTCTGTCCTGTTCGTCGCGGGCATTGATTTCGGCGAGAATGGTTTCGTAATCCACGTCCTGTCCTTTTTCGAGCAGTTCCTTTGTCCGACGGTCGGCACGCGCCTCGGCAGATGCAAACAGGAAGACCTTCAGCTGTGCATCGGGCAGGACGACGGTACCGATGTCGCGTCCGTCCATGATGACGTTGTGGGTTGCCGCCATATCGCGCTGCAGCGCCAGCAGACGCGCACGTACAGCGGGGATCTTGGATACGGTAGAGGCATACAGAGAGATCTCGTTTTCGCGGATTGCCGCAGATACATTCTCACCGTTCAGAAGCACGATCTGGGAGCCGTCCTCTGCGTAATCGAGTGCGACGGAAATGTGTTCCAATGCTGCGATGACCGCGTCGGTGTCATCCTTTGCGATGCCGTGGTCACGGACATACAGACCGATGGCACGGTACATGGCGCCGGTATCGACATAGACAAAATGCAGTTCCTTTGCGAGGGCTTTGGCAACGGTACTCTTACCGGCACCGGAGGGACCGTCGATGGCAATGTTGATCATGATATCGGGTTCCTTTCTTGAGATTCGTTTGGATTACGGTTCTGAAAAGAGGGAGAGCAGGGGAACGTCTCCCGCATCGGTCGGGACAAGGGTGGATGCATCAATGCTCCAATTCCCGTGCAGGGAACGCCACGATCCGTCGTCCTTTGTATCGGTTTGCAGGAAAATACCGTTATCAGCACCGAGGGGAAGATAGATCGGATTTTCGGGATCGAAGGATGTCGGTTCCGAGAAGAGGATCAGATAGGTCTGTCCTTCTTCGAGCTTGTCCGGATGGCTGTCGGAAACGGTCAGAATCGCATCATCTGTCTCGCCGCCGCGCATACGCATACGGACGGTATCCCCGACAGCACCTTCATCGGGGTTGGTGGTACGGAGAATCCGCACGGTGAAGTCGGTGGAAATCTGCTGTGACTCCCACCAATTCTCGGCGGAGGGGTGTTTTTTCTCTACGGTGCAGATGGCAGCAAATGCGGCACTGCTGTAGGCATCTTCCACGGTACTGATGGAACGGTTGATGTTCATGTGTCGGACTTGTTTTGTTGTACCGTTGGTTGTGTCGGCAGTGGAGGGAAACAGGGAATGAAATATAAGTCCAGCGGCAATGACGACCGCCAGACAAAGCGGGGCAATCAGGTACCTTTTTCTCATACGGTGTTCTCCTTTCTGTACAGACAGTGCGGGAAATCAGTCTGACTCTGCTGCGGCATGAGCGGCAGCCATCGCCGTGGAAAAGGCGATCTGCAGATTGAAGCCGCCGGTGTAGGCATCGACGTCGATGACCTCGCCCGCAAAATACAGTCCGCGGATTTTCTTCGATTCCATCGTTTTCGGCGACAGCTCCTTGACGGAAACGCCGCCGGAGGTGATGATCGCCTCGTCGATCGGACGGAAGCCTTTTGTGTGCAGCTCAAAATTTTTCAGAGAAGATAAAAGGGCTTTTCGCTGTTCCTTTGTGATGCTGTTGCACTTTTCGTCCGGGGAGATGCCCGCCATGCGTGTGATGACCGGAATCATCTTTGCCGGAACGAGTGCGCCGATCACGTTGGAGAAATTCTTGTTGATGGCGGCGGAGAAATCGCGCAGGATGCGTGCATCCAGTGCTTTTTCATCAAGCGCCGGCTTGAGATCAAGGTGCAGGACATAGCGTTCGATCTTTGTTCTGTCCAGATGCGCGGAGGCTGACAGGATCATCGGACCCGAGACCCCGAAGTGTGTGAACAGCATCTCGCCGAAGTCCTCATAGATGACCTTGGTCGAGCCTTCCTCTGTGACGGTCAGACGGGTGTTTTTGAGGGACAGTCCCATCATTTCGGCACAGCAGGCATCGCGGCACAGAATCGGCACCAGCGACGGATGCAGCGGCGTGACCGTCAGACCCAGCTTCCGCGCAAAACGGAAGCCGTCTCCGGTCGAGCCCGTTCCGGGATAGGAAAGTCCGCCGGTGCAGACGATGACACGGTCAAAGGCATACGTACCGGTGTTGGTTTTCACACCGGTGATACGTGCGCCGTTTTCATCCTCCGCTGCGACAAGCTCGGTCACCGCTTCATGACGGACGGTGACGCCTGCATCCCGACACCGCCGCTCCAATGCCGCAACGACATCATGGGCATTGTCGGAGACGGGGAACACACGGCTTCCGCGCTCGGTTTTGACGGGGACACCGAGATATTCAAACAGATTCTTCGTTTCCTCCGGCGGAAAGCCGTTGATTGCGCCGTAGAGAAACCGGGGATTGGTCGGAACGGATTTAATGAAGTCATCGGGGGTGCAGTCATTGGTGATGTTGCAGCGGCCCTTGCCTGTGATGGCGAGCTTTTTTCCGAGCTTCGGATTTTTTTCGTACAGCGTGACATCCGCACCCCAGAAGGCAGCCTCGGATGCCGCGGTCATGCCGGCAGCACCGCCGCCGATGACAGCAATTCGGATGTTACTCATGGCATCACCCGATCAGGACTTGCCGTTTTTGGCATACACATCGTATTCGTCCCAGATGGCTTCCAGCTTTTCAAAGGTTTCTGAGACATCCTGCTGTTTCTTTTTGGAAACGGCGACGATCAGCGCGTTGATGACGGACAGCGGTGCGACATACGAGTCGACAAACGATGCCATGTCGGAGCGTGCGATCAGCAGATGATCGGCACCGCGGGCAAGCGGCGAGGTATCGCTGTCGGTCAGCGCCACGGTAACGGCACCCTTGGACTTGGCAAAGTCGATGGCATCGATGATGCGCTTGGAGTAGCGGGGGAAGCTGATGCCGATGAAGACGTCACCTTCATCGATGCGGAACAGCTGCTCAAACATCTCCGAGGAGCTGGTTGCCTGCACCTGTCTGACATCGGGGAACATCAGATTGAAATAGTATCCGAGGAAGCCCGAGAGCAGGGAGGCGGAGCGCATACCGGAGATGTAGATGTGCTTTGCACCGATGATGGCATCGACTGCAGCATCAAACGCCGCCGGATCAATGCGGTCAAGCGTTGTGCGGATCTTGTCAATGTCGCCTGCGAGAATCTTTGACAGAACCTCTCCGTCGCCGATGCGGTCATTGGTGATCTCCATACGCTGAACCGAGGTCAGCTTGGTGCGGATGAGCTCCTGCAGGGATTTCTGTAATTCCGGATAGCCTTCAAAGCCGAGCTCAATGGCAAAGCGGACGACAGTGGATTCGGAGACGCGGACGACGGCGCCGAGCTTCGATGCGGTCAGATACGCCGCTTTGTCGTAATGCTCCAGCATGTACCGTCCGATGGCCTTTTGTCCTTTGGAGAACTCCGGCATCATGGTTTCGATCTTGGTCAGAATATCGGTCATGATATCAGATTCCAATTAGTTCTTTGCCGTGATATAACCGAGGGCAACCAGGGTTTCCGCTTCCAGAACGGCACCGCCGGCGGCACCGCGCAGCGTGTTGTGGGCAAGACCGACAAACTTGTAGTCGTAAACGGTGTCCTCACGCAGACGGCCGGCAGAAACGCCCATACCGCCCTCGATATCGCGGTCAAGCGCTGCCTGCGGACGGTTTTCTTCCTCAAAATAGGTGATGAACTGCTTGGGCGCGGAGGGCAGCTCATACTGCTGGGGAATACCCTTATAGTTCTTCCATGCGTCGAGGATCTGTTCCTTGGTCGGCTTCTTTCTGAATTTGACAAAGACAGCGGCAGTATGACCGTCGGTGACAGGCACGCGGATGCACTGGGTTGTGATGACGGGATCCTTTGCCTTGACAATTTCACCGTTTTCGATGGAGCCCCAGATCTTGAGCGGCTCCTGCTCGGACTTTTCTTCTTCACCGCCGATGAACGGAATGATGTTGTCGATCATCTCCGGCCATTCGTTGAAGGTCTTGCCGGCACCGGAAATTGCCTGATAGGTCGTTGCAACGACTTCGTACGGCTCAAATTCACGCAGTGCATTCAGCGCGGGAACGTATGCCTGGATGGAGCAGTTGGGCTTGACGGCGATGAAGCCGTGCTTGGTGCCCAGACGCTTCTTCTGTGCTTCGATGATGGCAAAATGGTCTGCGTTGATTTCCGGGATGACCATCGGAACGTCGGGTGTCCAGCGGTGCGCCGAGTTGTTGGAGATGACCGGGACCTCAGCCTTTGCATAGGCTTCCTCGAGCTTCTTGGTTTCGTTTTTGTCAAAGTTGATTGCACAGAAAATGACATCGATGTCACGGCAGGTTGCCTCAATGTCCCATGCGTCGACGACGACCATGTCAGCGACACGCGCGGGCATTTCCGTCTTCATCTTCCATCTGCCGCCGAGGGCTTCGGTATAGGTCTTGCCGGCAGAGCGCGGGCTTGCCGCCAGCTTGGTTACACAGAAGAAGGGATGGTCTTCCAAAAGCGTGATAAAACGCTGTCCTACCATGCCGGTTGCGCCGACAACGCAGGCGCGGAGCTTCTTTTCAATCTGCATCATGATTTATATCCACCTTTCAATTTGTGATTGTTTTTTTATCGGGGGTAAAAAACGGGGTATACATATAATAGTATAGCATTTTCCGTCCGGTTTGTCAATGCGTATTTTGGCAGATATGCAATTTTTGCAGGATTTTTATGTGCGGGCTGCAAAATGCGGAGGAGACGGAAGCAAAAGGAGGTGCTGCAGGAACTTGCAGCACCTCGGTGGATCGGTATGGAATTGTTGGGTTATTTTTTCAGCCATGTTGACGGCGAAACGGCGATGAGGATCGGTATGATTTCAAGTCGTCCAAGGAGCATGGCCGCGGAGAGGGTGAGCTTTGCCATGTCGGAGTATTCCGCATAGCTGCGGACAGGGCCGACGGCACCGAAGCCGGGACCGATGTTGTTGAAACAGGAGACGATGGCAGAAAGATTCGTTTCAAAGTCGAACGGTTCCAGACAGAGAATCAGAAAACCGAGGAAGATCATGAAAAAGTACAGTGTCACATAGGTGGACAGACTTTCCAGTGTTGTCCGCTCAACGGGCTTGCCCTCGAAATGTACGACACGGACAGAGCGCGGGTGCAGCATACGGGCGAGGTTCTGGCGGGCGCTTCTTGCAAGAATGACGATACGCGAGACCTTCATGCCGCCGCCGGTCGAGCCTGCACAGGCACCGATGATCATCAGCAGGAACAGGATGCCTTTGGACAGCTGCGGCCAAAGGTCAAAATCCGTTGTGGCATATCCGGTTGTTGTCATAATGGAAGCAACCTGGAATGCGGCATGACGGAGGGATTCGCCGAAGCTGCTGTAGGCGGGCAGAATATTGCAGGTGATGATTGCGGTTGCCGCGGAGACGATGCCGAGATAGCACCAAAGCTCGGTTGAGCGCACCGCCGAGCGGATATTCCGGATCAGCAGCAGATAATAAAGATTGAAATTGATGCCGAACAACAGCATGAACACGGTGATGACCCATTGCAGATACGGATTGTATCCTGCCATGGAGTCGGACTTGATGCCGAAGCCGCCGGTGCCGGCAGTACCGAAGGTATGCAGGACGCTGTCAAAAACGGGCATTCCGCCGATGATCATCAGAACAATCTGCAGAAGTGTCATGAAAATATAGATCATATATAAGATCTTCGCCGTTTCCTTGACACGCGGAACGAGCTTGCCGACAACAGGACCGGGCATTTCGGCGCGCATGATATGAATGGAACGGCCGGAATCGCCCTCGGAGGGTGGCAGGATCGCCATCATCAGCACGAGCACGCCCATGCCGCCGATCCAGTGTGTAAAGCTGCGCCAGAACAGAAGTCCTCGGCTGAGGATTTCGACATCCGGCAGAATCGATGCGCCGGTTGTCGTGAAGCCGGATACCGTTTCAAAAAACGCATCGACATACGACGGGATCTCTCCGCTGAAATAAAACGGAAGTGCGCCGATGGCGGACAGGGCGATCCATGATAGCGTTGTGATGATGAAACCCTCTTTTGCGTAGATGACGCGGTTTTTCGGATGCGTCAGTACGACGCACAGACCGCCGATGACCAGTGCCGCCGCTGCTGCGAGCAGAAAGGGGACGGTGCAGCTTTCACGGTAGTACACGGAGACGAACATCGGCAGAAGGAGCAGCATCGATTCAAGCAGAATGATCTGACCTGTCTTATAAATGACCATTTTTCGGTTCATATGGTTCCTCCCGTCAGTCCCGCATGATATCGGAGAGATCCTGCAGGCGTTCCTTTGCCGAAATGACGATGACACGGTCGCCGGAAAGGATGCTGTCGTTACCGGTCGGAATGATCGGTGTATGACGGCGGATGATGCCGGCGATCAGAATGCCGGGCTTCATCTGCAGCTGCCGCAGTGGGATTCCGATGCATCTTGCATCGGGCGAAACGGTAAATTCAAGCGCTTCCGCTTTGTCGTCTGCCAGACGGTACAGGGTTTCGATGTGGCTGCCGCGCGAATTTGACAGGGCGCGGACATAACTGACCAGCCGGTCGGAGACGGTGCGGCGGGGAGCGATGACGGAGTCAAGTCCGAGCTTGTCCGCCATGTCCTCCAGTTCTGCGCGGTTGATCTTTGTAATGACCTTGGGGACGTTCTGGGCGGCGGCGAAAATGGAGATGAGGATATTCTGCTCGTCCATGCCGGTCAGAGATACGAAAGCATCGGTGGATGCAAGACCTTCTTCCATCAGAAGCTCCTGATTGGTGCCGTCACCGTGCAGGATGACCGCGCGCGGCAGCAAGTCGCTGAGTGTTTCGCAATGAGCCTCATCGCGCTCGATGATCTTGACATCGTTGCCGGTATCGGTCAGATGCTTTGCGAGATAATATGCCGTGCGTGAGCCGCCGAGCAGCATGACGGAACGTGCCTGCTTCTGCGTCAGACCGAGATCGCGCAGAAGCTTCTGGAATTCTGCGGGGGCGGCGGTCATGCCGATCTTATCGCCGCTTTTCAGCTCGAAGTTACCGTCGGGAATGAAGACCTCCTCCTCGCGCTGTACAAAGCAGACGAGAAATTTGGCACGGTTGTACTTTACGCGCATGTCCGACAGGCGCATGCCGTCCAGCGGGGAATCCTGCTTGAGGCGCACCTCGATCATTTCCATATTCTGGCCGGAAAAGGTTTCCACCTTGAGTGCGGACGGCAGCTTGAGCATGTTATAAAGCTCGTGGGCGGCCAGCTTTTCGGGGTTGATGGCAAGGGAGAGGTTCAGCTCCCGGCACATGAAGCCGAGCGAGTTGTCATTGTATTCCGGATTGCGGATGCGTGCAACGGTGTGGCGGGCGCCCATTCTGCGCGCGAGAAAGCATGAGAGCATGTTCTGTTCGTCCGAGCCTGTGACGGCGATGAACACATCTGCCGCATCAACACCGGCTTCCGCGAGCGTTTCGCAGTCGGCAGCATTGCCGACCATGCCCATGGTGTCGTAAATATTGGTGATCTCTGCAATGACGGCGGGGTCGGAATCGAGTGCGGTGACATCGTGCCCCTCGGCGGTCAGTGAGGAGAGGATGGTGGTGCCGATCTTACCGCATCCTGCTACAAGAATTTTCATATTAATTAATAACCATAGCTTTCGCTTGTCGAAAGCTTTCCTTTCTGGAATTTCGTCCCGAAATTCGGGAATTCGGGGGCTGGTTTTGCGAAGCAAAATTGATGTGGTGAAATATCGAAAGCCCCAAAACCCGCGTGAAAAATAAATTATTCACGCGAATATCTCCGTTGATCAGTCTCTTATATGTACTCCTTATTTGGCATAGTTATAGCACAAAAGCAGGGATTTGTCAAGAAAAAATATTTTTTGGATTATTTTTGAAAAAGTGCTTGACAAAGCGAATTGAGTGTGATATAATATATAGGCTGTCGACGAGAAGTACAAACGAGTGCTTCAAATCATCAGCAGATGATCCTTGAAAATTGAACAAC
>JAFTLK010000246.1 GCA_017455975.1 Clostridia bacterium
AAGGTCGAAGCACTCGTCAACCTCCACATCCTTGCGGCAAATGAAATTGTCACCAAGGAAACCGACATCGAAACCGCACGTGCGGAAGGTGCGATGGCACTGTTCGGCGAAAAGTACGGCGCTGTTGTCCGTATGGTCAAGATGGGTGATTTCTCCACCGAACTCTGCGGCGGTACGCACTGTACCTCCACCGGAAACATCGGTCTGTTTAAGATCGTCTCCGAATCCTCTGTTGCCGCAGGCATCAGAAGAATCGAAGCTGTCACCGGTATGGGCGTTCTGCGTCTGATCGAGGACAAGGATACACTGATTGCACAGACCGCACAGGAGCTCAAGGCGCCCAATGCGGCTGACCTTCCCAAGCGTGCGGCACAGCTTCAGAACGAGCTCAAGGCAGAAAAGCACGAAATCGATGCGCTCAACGCAAAGCTCGCAGCTGCCCAGTCTGCAGACATCATGGCAGGTGCAGTTGAAGTGAATGGCGTTCTCGTCATCACCCACAAGACCGAGGGCATGAACATGGATGCGGTCCGTGCCATGGTCGACGATCTGCGCTCCGCAAAGGAAAATCTCGTTGCTGTCATCTCCGTCAACGACGGCGGTAAGCTGAACTTTGTCGCGGCTTGCGGCAAGGCAGCGGTTGCCAAGGGGGCTCATGCCGGCAACATCGTCCGTGAGGTCGCAAAGATCGCACAGGGCGGCGGCGGCGGTCGTCCCGACTTTGCTACAGCAGGTGCAAAGAACGCCGACAAGATCGACGAAGCACTCGCAGCTGTCACAGGACTTGTCGAGGGCATGGTCAAGTAATTTCAACCGTTGATAAACCCCGGGCGGGGAGAGGAATCCCCTCTCTCCGCTTTTGATTTGAAACAGTTCTGATATGGAAAAGAAAGATATTACCATTTCCTATCTGCAGGAATATTTGAAGAAAAAGGATCATAATCCCGGACACGAGATGGATTACGTTCTCAAACTCTTTGAGGAGGTCGGGGAACTTTCGCGTGCGATCTACCGCGATACCCGCGCAGCGGCAGACGACGACTTCCGCGGCTCGGTCGAGGAAGAGCTCTGGGATGTGATGTACTATACACTTTGTCTTGCCAACCTTTACGGCGTAGACATGGAAAAGTGGATCAAAATCAAGGAAGATTACAACAACAAGCGCTGGGAATCACCCGTGAAATTCGGGGATTGACGAACGATGCCCAGATATTTTTCGCTGTCTGAGGAACGCCGGGCGATGGGCGCGGTTCACGCGCTCGGTACCGGACGGATTCTCGTATACGGGCAGGGACCGGAATGGATGCAGATGATCGGTGCGCCGTATTCATGTCCGACAATGGCGGAGCTTCGTTTTGCCGATGACGGAGAGATCTGTGCTGTCAGTGAACGGGCAGCCGGTGCCTCGGATTGGGTGCATATGCTCTCGAAAAAGCCGAAAAACCGCAGCACGCGCATCGAATGCGGCATGTTTCACGACATTGCATGCCGCAGCCGGCATGTGATTCTGCGATGCTGGCAGCTGGATGTGCCGGTGACGGTGTATCTTTCGAGTGCATACGACATCAACGATATCACCGCTCTGATGGATAAAGGAAGCTGTGACGCGGCGTTTGCGGTGACAGTACCGCATCATGCGCCGGTTTATAACGATTATCCTGTCGGGATCCCATCCTCCATGACAATCGGGATCCGCTGTGAGAGCGGGAATTGCAGCATCGAGCGGATTCCCGGAGGGCTTGCACTGACGCTGTCGGGTGTCGGCGCTTTGTATGTCTGCGGCGGTGAGCATTTTCCGTCGGCGCATGCTTCGCTGGCGGCCGCTCTGCGGGACGGCGTTTCCCTGCACCTGTCGCTGCAAAGGGAAGCGGATGCCGCATATCTTGCCGCGTGCTCGGAAAACCGAAAACGGATGGGGCGCGATACTTCTGCGGCGAATGAGACGGTTTCGACGGCGATGGAGGATGTCTTATTTGCCATCCGTGCCCAGCAATCGGAACAGGGCGGCGTGATGGCCGGACATGCGTACCATCTTGCGTATGTCCGCGACCAGTATGGTGTTCTGCGCGGTCTGCTCGCGATGGGAGACTATGACGGCGCCCGGGCCATTCTGCAGTATTACCTCGATGTTGAAGCGCGGTACGGAGAGCTGCACAATGCGCAGGGCATGGGGCCGTCGCGCATCTTTCATATCCATGAAAATGACAATACCGAGATCACATCGTACCTTGTGCTCGGCTGTGTCGACTACCTGCGTGCGACAGGAGACAGCACGTTCTTTGCACGGTGTCTTGGCTTGTGTGCGCGCGCGATGCAGCGGTCACTGCCGGAGCTTTCTGGCGGAATGATGCCGTTCAACGGTGACGAGACCTACATTGCCGGAGGGCTTCTGCCGCGCTCCGTCATCGAACAGGGCTCGCTTGAAGCAACCGCGCTGTTCATTGCTGCAGCAGAACAGCTGGAGTGGGCGTGCGCGGCATACGGATTTCCGTCCGATCTGCTTCCTGCAGGGCTGCACGACAGCAGACTCAGCGCCGAGCTTGCCTTTGATGCAAACTTTGCCCGACGCGGCGGTTATGTTGTCAATGCACCGAGACGGGCGGCACTCCATGCACAGCCGCCGTACCGACATGGGGTCTGTTATTTCGGTGACAGCTTCGGTTGGCTGCGCGCCGTGGATCGCGGATGCTATGTCTGTCCGCGCTGTGCCGGGAAACCGGTCAGCCCGGACGATACGGAATACTGCCTGCACTCAGCATATCTGACGCTGCCGTATGTCGGATTTTCCCTTGGCGGAAAGCCGCAGCTGCAGCAGACATTGAACCGGATGCTGTCGGTCTACCGCAGCACGGGCAAGCTCCCGTCCGCACCGCACGGCAGCCGGATTGTCGGCTATGACTTTGGATTTCTTCTGTATGCCGCAGCCGTCGCTGATGTGGATGCCGACGACCTGTTGTCGGCCGCCCTGGCCGCACGTGACGAGGCAGGCATGTGGGTGGAATATTACGATGCGGCGGCAGGGACGCTCCAGCCATCCGGCACACGGTGCAGACCGTGGGAAAGTGCTGTCAATATGGACGGCATTCTTGCCTATCTTGCACGATAAAGAAAACCCTGATACGCAGTCTTATGCTATATAAAAAAGGAGAGAAAACGATGAAACCTACCCGTGTATGCGCCATGCTTCTGGCCATTCTTGCAGCTGCTTCCGCAGCGCTGACATCCTGTTCCGATGCCGCAGACAGCGGTACCGTGACGACCGAGGCCGACGGAGAAACAACCGCACCTGTTACTGCACTTGAAACCACAGAAGAGGATGCCCGCCGCGCTGTTTCCGACAATGTGCCGGAGTTTGACTTTGGCGGTGCTCCGTTCCGCACCATCACACAGGACTCCACGGTCAATGACATCTGGGTCAAAGAAGAAACGGGCGATATTCTCGACGATGCCATTTATGCGCGCAACAGAACCGTTGAGGAACGCTTCAATATCACCATTCCGGAGGTGCTGGCTGTTCCGTTCGGCGAAATATCCAACTATGTCAAAAAATCTGTCAATGCAGGTGACGATGCCTATGAGCTTGTCATCGGTCAGATGGAGCAGTCCGGTAAGGATGTCCTCGGCGGATATTTCATGAACTGGTATGATCTGCCGCACATCAATTTCAAGCAGCCGTGGTATCCGTCCACGCTGGTTGAGGAAGCAACGGTCAACGATAAAATGTTCATCATTGCCTCCGATCTTTCGCTTTCTTACATTTTATATACCTATTGTATTTATTACGATAAGGTTGCGGCATCCAACTACGACCTGCCCGATCTCTATCAGATCGTCGATGACGGTAAATGGACCGTGGATACCATGTTCTCCCTTGCAAAGGATATCTACACCGATACCGACGGCTCCAATGACCGCTCGGAGGGTGACTATTTCGGTATGTATGCTTCGCTTGACGGCTGTACTGTTTCGGCATATTTCTACGGCATCGATCAGCCGTATGCATCTGTCAAAAACGATGCCGTTTCCATGGATGTCAACTCCGATAAGACCGTTTCCGCACTGGAGGTTTTCCGTGAGAACTTCTTTGAAACGGACGGCATCTGGTCGGCAAAGTCCGGTGTAACGACACAGGGCGCGGCAAATGAATTTATCACGGGCAACTATCTGTTTGCGCCGTCGATCATCAAGTATTCCCTGTATCAGCTGCGTGAAACCGAAAATGAATGGGGTATTCTGCCGTTCCCGAAGTGGGATGAAGCGCAGGATCGATACTATTCCGCCATTGATGCGGGTGCTTCCGTTCTGACCGTACCGACAACCGCACAGAACACCGAAATGATCGGCGCTGTCGTTGAGGTTCTTTCCGCAGAATCGTGGAAGACCGTTATGCCGACCTTCTATGACACCGTCATGGATTCCAAGATCGCCAATGACGAGGGTACTGTCCGTATGCTCGACACCATTTTTGACAGCCGTGTCATTGACTTTGCGTATCTGTATGACGGATGGGAAGGCTGGGTCTTCAAGATGCAGTCGCTTCTGACCGGCACACAGGATTTCGCCTCTTTCTATGCGAAGGAAGAAAAGCGCGTTTCCAAGCATTATGAAAAGGTACTGGACATTTTCTTAAATGACCTTGAATAACGAATCATTTTCCAAGAAAGGACATCATCATGTTAAAAACCAAACTGATCTCCGGTATGGAGAAATGCTTCCTTGACGAGTGCATCTGCAAAAAGTTCGCCCTCGATCATGATACTGCGCTGAAGAACGAACGCTATACCTTCCAGCTGGCAGTACAGGACGACGATCCCGCGGCAGTCGGCAGAATCATCCTGTTTGTCGAGATTGATTCCCCGCTGAAGAACTATGTTTCTGTCTGCAAGGTTGAATCCATTCCCGTCCGTTTCCCGGTCTACCGCAATCTGCCCGAGGAATGCTACGATAACTATCTGCGCACAACGCCGGGACTGTATCCCGACCTGCTCCGTCCATATGACGAATACGGCATGTTCAACATCCTCGCAGGCGATCTGAACTCCCTGTGGATCGAAGTCGATCCCAAGGGTGAGGTTCCCGCAGGCGAATACCCGATCACTGTCCGTCTCAAGGACGGTGCCGGCAATGTCCGCTCCGAGGATACCTTCACACTGGAGCTTCTTGCAGCAGAACTGCCCGAGCAGAAGACACTTTACACCGAGTGGTTCCACACCGACTGTCTGTCTGTTTATTACGACGCCCCCGTCTTTTCCGAGCGGTACTGGGAAATCGTTGAGAACTTCATGAAGAATGCCGCACGTGCCGGTATCAACCTGATTCTCACGCCCACCTTCACGCCTCCGCTGGACACCGCTGTCGGCGACGAACGTCCCACGGTTCAGCTGGTTGATGTCACCGTGACCGACGGCAAGTATTCCTTCGGCTTTGATAAGCTCGAACGCTGGGTCAGAATTGCCAACAAGTGCGGCATCGAAAACTTTGAAATCGCGCACTTCTTCACCCAGTGGGGTGCTGCGCACGCACCGAAGGTCATGGCGACCGTCGACGGCGAATACAAGCGCATCTTC
The DNA here is from genome assembly GCA_017455975.1 of Clostridia bacterium. GTDB lineage: Bacteria > Bacillota > Clostridia > Oscillospirales > CAG-272 > RGIG3925. The sequence continues at coordinate 5,568 of JAFTLK010000246.1, forward strand.
GGCTGGGAAACCTGCGCAACCGGTCCCGAATATTCCGCATTCCTGCGTCAGTTTGTCACAGAGTTCCTCGACTTCATGAAGGGTCTTGGCAAGGATCACAACTGCTACTTCCATATCTCCGACGAGCCCAACGACGCACAGCTGGAGTCCTATATCGCGGCAAAGGACGTCGTCCGCGATCTGCTTGACGGCTATGTCATCATGGACGCGCTGTCCCACTACGAATTCTACGAATCCGGCGCACTGGAAACGCCGATTCCCTCCAATACCTCCATCGAGCCGTTCATTGCCAACAACGTCCCGAATCTGTGGACATACTACTGCTGCGGT
>JAFTLK010000247.1 GCA_017455975.1 Clostridia bacterium
AATTTCTTTCTGCAGGGCTTCAATTTCGGAAATACGGTTGATGATGTATTCGCGGTTGAGGTTGCGGAGCTTGATCTCGGCGATGTATTCCGCCTGCAGCTCATCAATGCCGAAGCCGCGCATCAGGTTCGGAATGACATCCGCATCATTTTCCGTGCCGCGGACAATCGCAATCGCACGGTCGATGTCAAGCAAGATCTTACCGAGACCGAGCAGAAGGTGCAGCTTATCACGCTTCTTGCCGAGATCATATGTCAGCTCGCGGGTAACGCAGTTCAAACGGAACTTGATCCATTCGTTGAGGATCTCGAAGACGCCGAGCTGACTCGGCTGGGAGCCGATGAGTAAAATGAAGTTGCACGCAAATTCTTCTTCCAGCGGTGTCAGCTTGTAGAGCTTCTGCATCAGAAGGTCGGGATTCGTACCGCGGCGCAGATCAAGTGTCAGCTTGAAGCCGTCCTTGTCGATCTCATCGCGGAAGTCGGTGATTTCCTTCAGCTTGCCTTCCTTGACGAGATCTGCAATGCGCTTGACGATTGCTTCAATGGACGTGGAATAGGGGATCTGCAGTATATCGATGCAGTTTTCTTTTTTATCAAAGGCGTATCGTGCACGGACGGAGAACGAGCCGCGTCCGGTACGGTAGATTTCTTTGAGCTCCGTGCGGTTGTAGATGATCGATGCGCCGGTGGAAAAGTCGGGTGCCTTGACGATGTCCATGAAATCGTTGAGTGCGATTTTGGGATCGTTGAGCAGCGCGATCGTACCGTCACAGATTTCCGCTAAATTGAAAGAGCAGATGTTGGACGCCATACCGACGGCGATGCCGACATTCGGCGTGACAAGGACATTGGGGAATGTCGTCGGGAACAGCGTCGGTTCGGTTTTCGTGTTGTCGTAGTTGGGCACCATGTCGACGGCGTCACGGTCAATGCCGCGGAACAGCTCCTGACAGAAAGGATCCAGACGCACCTCGGTATAACGCGGTGCGGCGTACGCCATATCGCGGCTGTAGTGCTTGCCAAAGGAGCCCTTGGAGTCAACGAACGGGTGCAGGAGAGCCTCATGGTCGCGCGTCAGACGCACCATGGTTTCGTAAATCGATGCGTCACCGTGCGGATGATACTGCATGGTCGCACCTGCAACATTGGCGGATTTTGTTCTTGCACCGGAGAGCAGTCCCATCTTGTACATGGTATAAAGCAGCTTCCGGTGAGAGGGCTTGAAGCCGTCGATTTCAGGAATTGCACGCGAGATGATGACCGTCATGACATACGGCATATAGTTTTTTTCAATGGTTTCGGTAATCGGCTGCGGTGTAATGGCCGCCGGCTTGACCGGGATCAGTGCAGCCTTTTCCGATGCTTTGCTTTTTCTTGCCATGGGTATCAGATATCGGCATCCCGCACATATTCAGATCCGTGCAGGGCGATAAATTCCTTTCTTGCGGGCAGATCATCGCCCAGCAGGGTTTCAAAGATGAACATTGTCGCTGCTTCGTCCGCAGGATCGACACGGACAAGATGGCGCGTCTCGGGGTTCATCGTGGTCTGCCACATCATCTCCGGCGTATTTTCACCAAGACCCTTGGAGCGCTGGAGTGTGTACTTTGTGTTTCCGAGTTTTTCGAGGATTTCCGCCTTATCGATTTCGTCGTAGGCGTAATAGGTATCGTCCTTTGCTGTGATCTCATAAAGCGGCGTTTCCGCGATGTAGACCTTGCCCATTTTGATGAGCGAGGGCAGCAGACGGTAGAACATCGTGAGAATCAGCGTGCGGATCTGGAAGCCGTCTTCGTCGGCATCGGTACAGATGATGATCTTCGACCATTTCAGAGCGTCGGGATCAAAGGGAACCATATCGGTCTTGACCTTCGTTTTGATTTCCACACCGCAGCCGATGACACGGAGCAGGTCGCAGATGATTTCGCTCTTGAAGATCTTGTCGTAAGTACTCTTCAGACAGTTCAGCGTTTTGCCGCGCACAGCGATGATCGCCTAATATTCGGCGGTGCGTCCGAGCTTGGTGGAGGTCAGCGCGGAGTCGCCCTCTACGATGTAAAGCTCGCGCTTTTCCGGGTCCTTGGAGCGGCATCCGACGAACTTTTCAATGCGGTTGGTCATGTCCATTGTACCGCCGAGCTTCTTTTTCAGATTCAGGCGCGTTGATTCGGCACTTTCGCGGGAGCGCTTGTTGACGAGCACCTGTCCGGCGATCTTATCGGCATCGATGGGATTTTCGGTGAAGTAAATTTCCAGCTGCTGCCGGAGAAAATCGGTCAGCGCTTCGGCAATAAAGGTATTGTTGATCGCCTTTTTCGTCTGGTTTGCATACGATGTCTGTGTGGAGACAGAGTTGATGACACAGAGCAGGGAGTCCTCAACGTCGGTAAAGGTGATCTTTGCTTCGTTTTTGTTATACTTGCCGGTTGTTTTCAGATATTTGTCGATGGCAAAGGTGAATGCAGAGCGGACGGCTTTATCGGGGGAGCCGCCATGCTCGAGGAACGAGCCGTTGTGGTAGTATTCCAGTCCGTTTGCCGTATTGGTAAAGCAGAAGGAAACTTCGGCTTTCAGCTTGTAGTCGGGCTTGTCCGCGCGGTCACGTCCCATCGTTTCGAGATTCCACAGTACAGGCGGTGTAAGCGCACCGTCACCGGAAAGTTCGGAGACATACTGAATAATACCGCGCTCATATAAATATTCCGATTCCTCAAAGCTGCCGTCTTCCGTTTCCCAGCGGAAGATGAACTTCGTTCCGGGATTGACGATGGATTGCTTTTTCAGAACATTTTCCAGATGCTCGCGCGGGACAGCAATGTCGGTAAAAACATCAAGGTCGGGCTTCCAGCGAGTGATCGTACCGGTGCGGCCGTTTTCCTTTTTGGAAGGCTCGCGTACTGACAGCTCGGTGGCTGCCTCACCTTTTGCAAATTCGATGTGATAAACACGGCCGTTGTTGTAGGAGGTAACGTGCATGAACTCAGATGAATACTGCGTCGCGCAGGCACCGAGACCGTTTAAGCCGAGGGAATACTCGTAAGCCGCACCGTCGCTGTTATTGTCATATTTGCCGCCGGCATAAAGTTCGCAGTAGACCAGCTCCCAGTTGTATCGGCCTTCCGCTTCGTTGTAGTCCAGCGGAACACCGCGTCCGAAGTCCTCGACCTCAAAGGTGTGATCGGCAAAGGCGGTCAGAATGATCACCTGTCCGTAGCCTTCACGCGCTTCGTCAACGGAGTTTGATAAAATTTCAAATACAGAGTGCTCGCAGCCTTCCAGTCCGTCAGAGCCGAAGATGACCGCGGGACGTTTTCTGACGCGGTCGGCGCCCTTGAGGGACGAAATGCTCTGGTTGCCGTATTGTGCTGCGCTTGATTTTTTTGGCATGAATATCGGATTCCTTTCGGGATAGTTACAATTATTATATCAAATTTTTTGCACTTTGAAAAGAGGAAAAAGGGAAAATAACGAAAATTTTTTGTAAACGTTTTTTAAAAACGAAGAAAATCAGAATAATTTCAAAAAAATATGGGGAAAATTTAATAAAAAATCAAAAAACCTCTTGATTATTTGCAATTTATTTGTTATAATATAGACAGGTTATTGTACACCGAAAAATCGTGTTGCCATGTAACTGCCGACAGTCCGGTCCGCAATTCCCCATGGAGCGGTGTGCACCCATTAAATTTCATGATAGGAGAATGGAAATATGATCTCTCGCAACATTACCATAAAGAACAGCGTAGGCCTGCATGCAAGACCGGCAACTTTCTTCATTCAAAAGGCAAACTCCTATAAGAGTTCCATCTGGGTTGAGAAGGAAGACAGACGTGTCAACGCGAAGTCTCTGCTTGGCGTGCTGTCTCTTGGTATCACCAAGGATATGACCATCACTCTGATCGCTGACGGTGCAGACGAAGTCGAAGCACTGAACGGCATTGAAGATCTGGTTGTCAACGGTTTTAATGACTGAGAGGGAACCGGAAACGGTTCTTAAAGGGAATCGCACTGACTGATTCCATAAATGTTTCATACATCGGAGAGCGGGTTATGCGCGGATCTGCCGGTCAACGGTTTGTCCCGCCGGACCGCTCTTTTTGTTTTGTCGGGAGGTGAGGAATATGGATTTGGCACCTGAAAATGTCCCGTCGGCCGCAGCGCTGACGACAGACGAGAAACGGCTGGCAAGATTACGTGAAAAAGCCAATCAGCTGCCGTTTTCCCCTGGGGTTTATATCATGCATGACCGGCAGGGAAAGGTGATTTATGTCGGCAAGTCAAAGGTGCTCAAAAACCGCGTTTCGCAGTATTTTCATGAGCGTGCAGGACATGCACCGAAGACCGCCCGCATGGTAGCAAACGTCGAGGACTTTGAATATATCCTCTGTGACTCCGAAATGGAAGCGCTGACGCTGGAAAACAGCCTCATCAAGCTCCATACACCGAAATACAACATCCGACTCAAGGACGACAAAAACTATCCCTATATCCGCGTCACGGTCAATGAGCCGTACCCGACGGTAACGATGGTCCGCAAACGGACAGCGGACGGCGCGAAATACTTCGGTCCGTATTCCAGTGCACAGGCGGTGGCAAAGATTCTTGTCACAATCCGCAAGTCCTTCGGGATTGCGGCGTGCAAAAAATCGTTTCCACGCGACATCGGCAAAACGCGTCCGTGCATTTATGCGCAGATCGGACAGTGTGTCGCACCGTGTACCGGTAAGGTAACATCGGAGCAATACAAGGAGATCTTCCGCGACATCACAGCGATGCTGCGCGGATCGTTTGAGGATGTACGACGCTCTTTGCAGGAAAAAATGGAGAATGCCGCGGAAAACCTGGAATTTGAAGCAGCGGCGATCTACCGTGACCGCATTGAAAGCCTGTCAAAGCTGTGGCAGAAGCAGAAGGTGGTTGCGTCCCCCGATGCCGAACAGGACATTGTCGGTATCTACCGCGGCGATACCTGCGCGTGCATTGCGATCTTCTATGTCCGCGGCGGATGTCTGATCGACTCCGAGCATTTCTGCTTCGGTGCGGATCAAATTATGGAAAACGAAAATATCTCCGCGTTTTTGTCGGAGTTCTATACCATGCGCGAGTTCATTCCGCGTGAGGTGCTCCTCGGCTTTGATCCGGGAGAGGAAGAAATTACAACGCTTGCAGCGTTTCTGTCGGGGAAAGCCGGACGGAAGATCACTGTGCGGATTCCGGAGCGCGGCGACGGACGGAAGCTCTGCGAGATGGCATCGGACAATGCTGAGCAGAACGCAAAGCAGTACCGGCATGAATCGGAGCGCGATGCAAAGACACTTTACAAGCTCGCATCGATGCTGGGACTGGAGGTCATTCCAGAACGCATTGAAGCGTATGATATTTCCAACCTCGGTGCGGAGCATATCACAGCCGGCATGATCGTCTGCGGAAACGGCAAATTCATCAAAAAGGATTATCGAACCTTTACCATCCGAGAAACGTCCGGTGCGCCCGATGACTATGCGTCGATGAAGGAAGCACTGCGCCGACGGCTCGATCACATTCTGAATCCGACCGGCTCCGGCTTTGGCGAAACGCCGCCCGATCTGATTCTGCTGGACGGCGGCAAAGGTCATGTCTCGACCGTACAGGAACTGATGGACGAGCTGGGGCTTGACATTCCGGTACTCGGTATGGTCAAGGACGAGTTCCACAAGACGCGCGCACTGACGGACGGTCACAATGAAATCAACATCGCGCGGGAGCAATCGGTGTTTGTCTATATCTATAAAATTCAGGAAGAGGTGCACCGCTATACCGTATCGCGCATGATGGGTGCCAAGAACAAGACGATGAAAACCTCGTCTCTTGAAACCATCGACGGCATCGGCGCGGCAAAGGCAAAAGCACTGCTGGCACACTTCAAGTCGCTGACCGCTGTGAAAGCAGCAACCAAAGAAGAATTATGCGAAGTCCCGGGAATTTCTCCCGCATTGGCGGAAAAAATTATCGGGCATTTCAATCAAAAATAAACGACATGAGTGGATGTTCCAAACAGTTTTAGCAGTCGCATCTCATATGAGTAGGGCGGGGACTTGCGGCGAAACGCCGAGTATTTCCGATTACGTCCGGACGTCGCATCTCATACGCGTAGGGCGTGAGGCATACTTGCCTCGGATTGCCTCTCGCCGCATATTGGTCGCACTACTACAGGAAAGTTCCGCTTACACGGTACTGAAAATTCGATTACAGAAACGATTGCATACAACTTAATGAAATAGTAACAACCATATGTGGCACCGTATTGTTGACGGCGGGAGGCAATCCGAGGCAAGTATGCCTCACGTCCTACGCGATATTGGTTTCCGCAAGGTTCTGATTTTGACCGCATTCATATATCAAGAAAGGAACAACATGAGAATCATTACAGGTGAGGCGCGCAACGTCACGCTGGAAACGCTGGAGGGGGAAGCAACCCGTCCGACCGCCGAGCGCGTCAAGGAAGCGGTGTTCAGCGCACTGCAGTTTGAAATGGAAAATTCGCATTTTCTCGATCTGTTTTCCGGTTCGGGACAAATGGGACTGGAAGCGGTATCGCGCGGTGCGGCACTGGCTGTCATGGTCGATGCATCTCCCGATGCCATTGCTGTCATCAAGGCAAACGCGAAGAAAACAAAGCTGTTTGACCGCTGCCGGATTGTCAATTACAAATATCAGGACTATCTGAAGGGCTTTTCTAAAAACAACGACCGTCCGTTTGACTTCATCTACATTGATCCGCCGTTTACCGAACGCATTCACGGTGAGGTCATGAAGCGGCTCGCGGTATCCGGTGCGGCGGACGAGCGGACAAAAATCCTCGTCGAATCGGAATCCCCGGACATTTTCGACGGCGATGCTGTGGTTCTTGAAAAATACGACATCACGAAAACGGCGAAGTACGGACGCATTTATATCACCTATCTGCGTCTGAAGTCAGAGGAGGCGTCACAATGAGCACAAGCATCCGCACAGCCATCATTCCCGGCAGCTTTGATCCGATCACGATGGGACATCTCGACGTCATTGAGCGTGCCGCGGCGATGTTCGACCGCGTCTATGTCACCGCGTTTGCCAATGCAGACAAGAAGGGCTCGATGTTTTCATCGGAGGAAAAGCTGCATATGCTGCGGCTCGCGACGGCGCATCTTGACAACGTCTCCTGCTCGATTGAATCGGGGCTGACTGCAGTCTTTGCAAAGGAGCACAACGCAGTCATTGTCAAGGGCATCCGCAACGGAACCGATCTTGACTATGAGATGACCATGTACGGCATCAATCGCGCAGTCGAGGGTGTCGATACGCTCTTCATCCCTGCAAAGCAGGAATATATGCACATCAGCTCGACCTTCGTGCGCGAAATGCTGCGCTACGAGCATGACTTCACAGGACTTGTTCCACCCGCAGTGCACAGATACCTCTGCGAGGAATGGATGAAATAACAACTTTTTTGACGAAAGGAAACAAAGGCTATGGCACAACTCAGAATGGTCTGGAAGGACAAGGACCCCGCACCCGTCAAACTGAAGGAAGGATGCTATGTCATTGACCGCACCACCGACAAATTCACAAAGGAACAGCTCGCAGACGGCTGGATTGACGCCTGCATCGAGCTGACCGGCGGCACACCGTGGACGCGCGAGCATTTCTATCAGGATATGTGGGATGATCCCAAGATTCCCGAAGACGGCATTTTCTTTGCGGTGACGCCCGAAGGCCGCATTTTCTCGACAGCAACCGTACAGGTGCAGCCGAATCACATCGGTAATCTGCACATGGTCGGTTCTTCGTCTGATGTACGCGGCATGGGCGGCGGTCGTGCGGTCTGTACTGCGGTCGTGGAATACTTCAAAAAGCACGAAATCAAGCTCGCGTATCTGAACACCGACGATTTCCGCAAGCCTGCGATCAAGATTTATCTGGGGCTCGGTTACCGTCCGTATCTCTATGAAGACGATATGGCAGAACGCTGGCACGCGCTGATGGATTACTAC
>JAFTLK010000248.1 GCA_017455975.1 Clostridia bacterium
CCATCCTGTGAAAACATAGCCGTATTTGGGTTTGGCGGTGACCGTCTGCTTTGTCATCTCGCCGGGGATACCGTGTTGGGAGGTCCAGCCCTCAATGCGGCCGCCGCCGGAATGGCAGATCTTATAATGGATGGCGGTTTCCTCATTGACCCGGACTGTATCGGCTCCGGTCGGTTCTGCGTCTGTGCAGGAGATGAGCAGACAGAGCAATACCGACAGGATTGCCGGAAGAATGCACCTTTGGATATCTTTCATCGCACGATTCTCCTTTCTGATGGTTCTGTTCTGTATGGTATTATATCACAGAATGACCCGGTTTGTCAATCATTGCGGAGGGCTTATGTGAAAATGGCGGCAGAAGAACAAAGAACCGACACATCATGCATCGGTTCTTGTAAAATTTGGTTCGGTTATTCGCCGATTTTATAGGTCGTACCCTGCGGGGTATCGATCAGCGTGACACCCTTGGCAAGCAGCTCGGCACGGATCTCATCGGCACGGGCGAAATTCTTTGCCTTTTTGGCTGCGGCACGTTCGTCGATGGCGGCGTAGATTTCCGCAACGAAGGGATCCTTCATCGCTTCTGCTTTTTCCGCTGCAGCCTTGGCTTCTGCCTCTGCCTTTTCGCGGGCAAGAGCTTCGCGCTTCTTTGAAGCAGCTTCGAGCAGACCGACGGACAGGACGGTATCAAAGCGTCCGATCAGCCACAGCTTGTCCGCATCGGAGATCTTTGCCTTGAGAACATCGTAAAGTGCTGTGATCGCCATGGCAGTGTTCAGGTCGTTGTCCATCGCATCGGCAAATGCGGTGAGCTGCCGCTCGCAGGCAGCTTCGTTGACCTCACCGCCGGGGACGAGGGCAGCAATGCGGTCGATGAGCTTATCATAAGCGACGCGTGCATTGTCCAGACCTTCCCAGGAGATGACGAGCGATTTTCTGTAATGCGACTGCAGGCAGAAGAAACGGTAAACGAGCGGATCGTAGCCCTTTTCTTCCAGCAGGGAAACGGTCAGGAATTCGCCCTTTGACTTGGACATCTTGCCGTCGTTGGTATTGAGGTGCAGGACATGGAACCACTGCGAGCACCACTTGTGACCGAGGTATGCCTCGGACTGTGCGATTTCGTTGGTATGGTGCGGGAACGCATTGTCGATGCCGCCGCAGTGCAGGTCGAGGTATTCACCGAGGGTGTTCAGCGAGATCGCGGAGCATTCGATGTGCCATCCGGGATAGCCGACGCCCCACGGAGAATCCCACTTCAGCTCCTGATCGTCGAACTTGGACTTGGTGAACCACAGAACGAAGTCGCACTTGTTGCGCTTGTTGCCGTCTTCCTCAACGCCCTCGCGGACACCGACAGCCAGGTCTTCCTGGTTCTGCTTGTTGAAGACATAATATTCTTCCAGCTTGGAGGTATCAAAATAAATGTTGCCGCCTGCTTCATATGCGTAGCCGTCTGCGAGGAGCTTTTCGACCATTTCGATGAAGTGATCGACATAGGAGGTTGCAGGAACGACGATTTCCGGAATCTTGATGTTCAGCTTGCCGCAGTCCGCAAAGAATGCATCGGTATAGAACTGCGCGATCTCCATGACGGTCTTGTGCTCACGCTTGGCGCCTTTGAGCATCTTGTCCTCACCGGTATCGCCGTCCGAGGACAAGTGACCGACGTCGGTGATGTTCATTGCACGCTTGACATCGTAGCCTGCGTAGGACAGGTACTTTTCCAGCACGTCCTCCATGATGTAGGAACGGAGGTTGCCGATGTGTGCAAAGTGATAGACGGTCGGACCGCAGGTGTACATGGTCACCTTACCCGGCTCATGGGTGACAAATTCGTCGCGTGTGTGTGTAAGAGAGTTGTATAATTTCATGGGTTATTCCCCTTTCTGAGTTTCTTCTGTTTTTATGCGCTCGATTTCCTCTTCCAGACGGCGCAGCTGTTCGCGGAGCTTGCATAGCTCTTGTGAGACAGGGTCGGGAATGTGGACATGGTCGAGGTTTTTGTTGGCTTCACAGTTGATTTTGCTGTTCTTGCATTTGACGACACGCGCCGGAATACCGACGGCCGTACAGTCCTCCGGAATGGCTTCCAGAACGACAGCACCTGCCGCGATCTTGGCATTGTCGCCGATTTTGAACGGACCGAGCACCTTTGCACCCGCACCGACCATAACGCCGTTGCCGAGCGTCGGATGACGCTTGCCCGTATCCTTACCGGTACCGCCGAGGGTTACGCCCGGATAGAGGGGGCAGTTGTCGCCGATTTCCGCCGTTTCGCCGATGACAACACCGGCACCGTGGTCGATGAAGAAGCCACGTCCGATGGTCGCACCGGGATGGATTTCAATGCCGGTGATCGCCCGTGCCGCCTGGCTGACAGCGCGTGCGGTGAAGAAGTGTCCTTTTTTGTAAAGTCTGTGTGAGACCTTATGTGCCAGCACCGCGTGCAGACCGGAGTAGAGCAGCAGCACCTCCAAATCGGACGTTGCAGCAGGGTCACGTTCACGCACGACACGGACTTCATCGCGGATCTCGTCAAGGGCGGCAATGACCTTGCCGGCTGCAGGAATCGCATCTTTGTTCTTGCGGATCTGGCTTCCTGCCCAGCGGAAGGTATCGCAGATATCGTTTGTCAGGCTGACAATTTTATGTTCAGGAGTTGTATTTGACATATTGTTTCGCTCCTATTTCCAGAAGTTAAAATCTCAATGATAACAGAATAAGTATAGCATAAATCGGTGAACAAATCAAGAGGTTTGCCGAGAAAATCCCGTCTGATGAAAAATAAACGCTTTGTTTTCGGAACTTTTCCCGCCGGACTTGCAATCGGTGTGCTTCTGTGTTATAATAAACAAAAACGAACAAGGAGACTATGCTTATGTACCGTGCCAATCCCGCCCGCTATTCCAAAATGCCCTACAACCGTCTCGGACGCTCCGGCCTGAAGCTGCCCGCCATTTCCCTTGGCCTGTGGCAGAACTTCGGTGTGACAACGTCCATGTATACCGTGGAGGAGATGCTGCTGACAGCGTTTGACGGCGGTATCGTCCACTTTGACCTTGCCAACAACTAC
>JAFTLK010000249.1 GCA_017455975.1 Clostridia bacterium
GACACTTCCCTATCCGATTCTCCCCCTTGAAAAAAGCAAATGGAAAGGGCATCCCCTTCCCATCGGCTACACAACAACCACCTATTATGACGTCACCGTCGACCGCACCGAGACAGGCTTTCAGGTCAACATGATTCTGACCGACACCTCCGATGCGCCGATTACGCACACGCCCGAGGAATACGATTTCCCGGACAAGCTCTATGAGGATTACCGTCCCGACTCCCGCGCATACGGCATGGTTGACGACGCCGGGAATTTGATCGCGGCGATTGAGATCGAGCCGGAGGGCTGGTCAAACCGTCTGCGCGTCCATGAACTCTGGATTGATGACCGCTATCAGAAGCAAGGCATCGGACGTGCGCTGATGAACCTTGCCAAGGACGAAGCACGCAAAAACGGACACCGTATGCTGATGCTGGAAACGCAGTCGTGCAATACCAACGCTATCGGATTCTATCTGCACGAGGGCTTTGGGCTGATCGGCTTTGATGCCTGCTGTTATGCCAACAACGATCTGGAACAGAAAGAGGTTCGGATCGAGCTTGGGTGGGATCCGATGACAGAATAAGCCTCCCTCGCCGAGGGAGGTGGCACACCAACGGTGTGCCGGAGGGAGTTATCTTTGCATCTGCAACAAGTTCTGTTATCAAAAGACAGGCGTCCCGACTGTCCCCATCACAACGCATGGGACAGTCGAGGACGCCTATAGGGACAGACAGGACGCCTGTCCCTACAATTTCCTTGGTAGGAAACAAATCAGGAAGCCGGAATCTCGGTTTTTCAGAGATTCCGGCTTGTTTTATTGATTGCGTTTATTTCGTTTATCTCAACTCTGCACCGAGCGTGAATTCGAGCTTCTTCAGCGTCTTCTTGACGAACTTGTCAATTTCGTCACCGGTAAACTCATGATCGTCGGGCGTGAAGACGACGTTGAACGCCATGGACTTCTTGCCGTCACCGATCTGCTTGCCGCGATATACGTCAAACAGAGAAACCTTGGTAATATACTTGCAGGAGGTTGCGATGGCATCCTCGATCTGTGCGCAGGTGACATCCTCGGAAACGACGAGCGCCAGGTCGCGTGCTTCTTCGGCAAACTTCGGAATCGGCTTGTAGACCATCTTCTTGCCGAGGTACGGAACGAGTGCTTCGTAATCAAGCTCGCACAGGAAGACCGGCTTTTCAATCGCCAGCTCTGCGCAGACATCGTGTGCGACACGACCGATATAACCGATTTCTTTGCCGTCAACGGAAATGATCGCCGTCATACCGGGATGCGTGAAGGAGGTTTCGCCCTTTGCGTAGGTCATCTTGAAGTCAAAGGTTTCACAGAGTGCTTCCAGCGCGCCCTTGAGCGTGAAGAACGTTCCGTTGTCACCGAATGCACCGATGCACAGGCGGCGGACTTCTGCGGGATATGCGGTCAACGGCAGGGATTCCGCTTTGTATACATTGGCAACCTCAAAGAATCTGCCTGCCATATTGCCGCGGCGCAGGTTGCGGACAACGGCATTCAGCATCGATGCGGACAGCGTGGTGCGCATCAGGGACAGATCTTCGCTGATCGGGTTGAGAATGCGGATCGCTTTGCGTTCTTCTGCGTCTTCCGCGAAACGGAGCATATCGAGGTCCTTCGGGGAGAAGAAGGAGTAGAAGATCGATTCGGAGTAGCCCTGTGCGCAGAGGGTCTTCTTGACGCGCAGAAGCTGCTTCTGTTCTTCGTTTCTGCCGCCGGCAGTCACGGTTGCTTCCTTTAAGAACGTCGGAACGATGTGTTCGTAACCGTAGGAACGAATGACTTCTTCTGCGATATCCTGCACATGATCGTCAATGTCGTCACGCCAAGCGGGAACCATGACATGCAGATCGTCGCCGTCGATGGACGGAGCAAAGCCGAGCGCATCAAGGTGGCGGATAATTTCCTCTGCGGGAACCTCGATGCCGAGAATCTGATTCATCTTGGAGATGGAAACCGTCAGCGGATGCGGCTCGGTGGAGTTTCCGGCGGAGACTTCAATGTGAACCTTGGATACCTTACCGCAGCCGAGTTCTTCCATCAGGTGCAGTGCGCGCTTCATACCGAGCTGGGTGGAATATTCATCCACGCCCTTTTCAAAGCGGGAGGAGGAGTCGGAGGATTGACCGAGTGCACGGGAGGTCTTGCGGACATTGTCGCGTGCAAACTTTGCAGCCTCAAACAGGACATCGGTCGTGGTATCCTTGATTTCGGAGTTCAGACCGCCCATGATACCTGCCAGCGCAACCGGCTTATGACCGTCGCAGATGACGAGGTTTTCGGGATTCAGCTTGAATTCCTTTTCATCAAGCGTTGTGATCGTTTCACCATCCTTTGCGCGGCGGACAACGATCTCGGTGTTTTCAAGATCATTCAGATCAAACGCATGCATCGGCTGACCGAACTCTTTGAGAACATAGTTAGTAATATCAACCGCATTGGAAATGGCGTTGATGCCGACCAGCGACAGTCTTCTTCTCATCCATGCAGGAGACGGTGCGATCTTGATATCGGAGACATAGTGTGCGATATAACGCGGGCAGAGATCAGGAGCTTCGACGGTGACATTGAAGGAGATATCACGTCCGTTTTCGGTGTAGGACAGATCGGGCATCTTGAACGGCTTTTTCAGCACTGCCGCAACCTCTCTTGCAATACCGATGATCGACTGGCAGTCGGGACGGTTTGCAGTGATGCTGATATCGAAGATATAATCGTCAAGACCGAGAATCGGCTTGACATCGACGCCGAGCGGTGCATCTGCGGGCAGAACGAGCAGACCGTTGTAGCCTGCACCCGGATACATATCCTCGGTGACACCGAGTTCCGTGCCGGAGCAGAGCATACCGTTGGATTCCTGACCGCGGAGCTTGCCCTTTTTGATGGTCATGACACCCTCAATGGTGACATGATCCTTTGCCGTTGCATAGACGGTTGCGCCGACCATCGCAACGGGGAACTTGCCGCCGACACAGACGTTATCCGCGCCGCAGCAGATCTGCTGTACGCCGTATTCGCCAAGGTCTACGGTACAGACATGAATATGGGTATCGGGAATCAGCTCGCAGGTGAGAACCTCACCGACAACAACGCCGGAGATGTCCGCGCCGACTTCCTTTAATTCTTCAACTTCAAAACCGGCGGAGAACAGAAGACCTTCCAGTTCCTTTGCCGAAACGTCAATATCGACGTATTCCTTTAACCAGCTGAGTGGTGCTAACATAGTTCGTTCTCCCCTTTCTTAATTCTTGAACTGGTCTGCGAATCTCGTATCGGATTCAAACAGCGCCTTGATATTATTGATGCCGTACTTCAGCATCGCGATACGTTCAACGCCCATACCGAACGCAAAGCCGGAATATTCATCGGGGTCAATGCCGCAGTTTTCAAGCACATGGCGGTTGACAACACCGGCACCGAGAACCTCGATCCAGCCGGTGCCCTTGCACAGCTTGCAGCCCTTGCCGCCGCATGCAAAGCAGGAAACGTCGACTTCAACAGACGGTTCCGTGAACGGGAAGTAGGACGGGCGCAGACGGGTCTTGACACCTTCGCCGAAGATGCGTGCAGAGAAAATGTCGAGCATACCCTGCAGATCGCACAGGGAAATATTTTTGTCAACGACCAGACCTTCCATCTGGGAGAACATCGGGGAGTGGGTCGCGTCATCGTCGGAGCGGAAAACCTTGCCGGGAGACAGAATCTTGATCGGCGGTTTTGCGTTCTCCATGACGTGAATCTGTCCTGCAGAGGTCTGTGTGCGAAGCAGGAATTCGTCGGAGACGTAGAAGGTATCCTGCATATCGCGGGCAGGATGATCCTTGGGAGTATTCAGCGCGGTGAAGTTGTAGTAATCGTTTTCGATTTCCTTGCCTTCGTAGATTTCAAAGCCCATACCTGCGAAGATATCAATGAGCTCATTGATAATCATCGTATCGGGATGGAGCGCGCCGACCTCGGACTTGACACCGGGCATTGTGACGTCAATTGCTTCGTCCTGGTTCTTCTTTGCAAGCTCGAGTGCCTTGATCTTTTCGTCGTATGCGTCAAAGGTTTCGATGACCCACGTTTTCAGTTCGTTGATGATCTTACCGAATGCGGGCTTTTCTTCCTTGGGCAGATCCTTCATGCCCTTCATCAGCTGGGAAATTTTGCCGTCCTTGTTGTCAAGGAAGGTCTTGCGGAATTCATATAATGCGGCGGAGGAGTCAATCGTACCGATCTTTTCTTCGATCTCGGCACGGATGCCGCCAATCATTTCTTCCATCATGGTGACTATAATCCCTTTCTGTTATTTTTTGATATCGTTCTCGAAGTACATGAAAAAAATCCCCGTCCCGATTGGTTTCAGGACGGGGATACTGTATTCCCGTGGTACCACCTGAATTCCCGCAAATGCGGGCAACTCATACGACACGGTGACGGGTGTCAGCCGGGATGATCTACTGTGCGGGAAATCCGCATTTGAACCATCCTGCTCCAAAGGGAAATGCGCAAACGCGGTCACGGCAGCCGCTTCCAGCCTATGGCGGTTGCTCTCTGTGCAGACGGGGTGCGTTTTTGCTGCCTTTTTCACTGCATTTCGATATTGAATATAGTATTAGTATACCATAGAAGTGCTGAAATTGCAATAGGTTTTCAAAATTTTCATAGATTTTCGGTCATTTCCGCAACAGAGAAAAACCGCATCACGCCGTCCCCGTCGGTATCTGCTTCCATGAACGTCATAACACCCGCATATCCGTCGATGCCGCGGAATCCGGCAAAGAGGATGCGGTCGCCAAAAATACCTGCCTTGGGTACAGAGCTGCACGGAATTTCCGGCTCCTCCGGAATGACCCAGCCGTCAAAGGGACGGTCGGAATAGCGGTACTGTGCACGTCCGTGGTGACTGAAGATCAGATAATATTTGCCGTGATAGTAAAAATAATCGGAGCATTCCGGCTGATCGCGGTCGGGAGCGACGTAAATCGAACCGATTTCCTGCCAATCGTCGCCGTTCTCAGAGACAAGATGCGCCAAAGCGCCGTTGCCCGATGCCGTCTCCGAAGTCGTGACAAACATATGCATCCGTCCGTCGTCACCGCGGATGACCTTGGGATCGCGCGCAGAGGCTCTGTCATAGTTCTCACTCAGCGTAAAGCGGAAGCTGCGATCCTTTTCATAATGCAGACCGTCGTCGGACACCGAGCGTTCAATGGTTGCCGGTGACCAGTCGGATTTCCGCACGGTATAATACAGATAATGCCGTCCGCCGTCGAAAATATGGGAGCCGGTGCAGATCGAACCCTCTATCGGATCGTCAATGGAAACCGCCATCGGGTGAATGTCCCAATGCACAAGGTCTTTTGAGGAAATATGTGCCCACTGATGTGCGCCGCGTCCCCATTTGCTGCGGTGGTGATGTCTGTCCCAAAGATACAGCACATGATACCGATCCTCGTGCACAAACGGCATACAGTCGCCGACGAACACACCGCCGCCCGGACGCCAGCCTTCAGCACCTGTAAACGCGCCGGACAGCTCCCCGCGCACAGGCAGGTCTGTCGTCTCCGCACAGGCCTTGTTCACAACCGCATCCGCGCCGATAAACAGCGCCTCCCCGCATGGCCATTCTTCATCGCATAAAATTCCGTCACAGTAAAGCTCGATCCGATACGGATACACAGCAAGACAGAGTTCATCGCCGACCGCAGCCACAGCCGTCAGACACAGCGGACGCGCATCAAAATCATAGTACAGCTCCACAGACAGCACCCCGTCGCAGAACATGGCAGCGAGTGTAGGCGCTCCGTCTTTTTCAATCCGAAGCTGACATTGAGCATCCGTGACAGTCAATCGGATGGCACCGGGAACCGATGAAAACAACATTCTGAAATCCTCCGTAACAATATCATTATGATAATCAATTCAAAGTCTCTGCCCGGACACATCCGTCAATATACGATGCAATCCCGGATGCGATCGCTTCTGCCGCCATCTGCCGCCAGCCCTCGTCCAGCATATTTGCGGCATCTGTCTCATTTGTCACAAAGCCGACCTCACACAATACCGATGGAACACCGATCTTTTTGATGACATAAAACGCATCGTCATCCGACATGGTTTTAACCAGAGGCGTCGGTGTACTGCCGTCCATCACAAGCCCGAATTCGTTTGCAATATTGGAGGCCAGACATGCCGCACCGCGATTGCGCTGCTCCGCCTGCTCCCCGCCGTCGTAATAATATACACGCATACCGGAAACCGTCGGATTTTCCGGAAGACTGTCACAATGGACAGACACAAACAGGTCGATATCCTGTCCGTTGGCGAGCACTGCGCGATCCTCCGGTGTCAGAAGCACCAGACGGTTCAGGGGCGGCTCACCACCGTCTGCTGCACTGATTCTGCCGTCGACGGCATTGTCCTCATGTGTCATGATGATCGCCATGTCCTGCTTTTTCGCCAGAAGCTCCCTGACCCGCAGTGCAATATCGAGATTGACCGTTGCTTCATTGACATCCCCGAGCAATGCCGACGAGGTTCCGATATCGTCAAATCCGTGACCGGGGTCGATCATGACCGACCATATCCCGGTATAGTCAAGCGGCTTATAGGCTTCTCCCGCGATCGGTACAACCAAACCATCGGACGTTTTGTCTGACGGTGCGGTCACAGCCTCGGTTTCGGACGGTAAAACGTCGGATGCGGTTTCAGCGGCGGTATCCGATTCCGTGACGGCATCGGTCTGCCCGGTGATCGGCGGCAGATCCTCTCCTGTCGGATGCCCCGTCTGTACATGGTCCGCACGGTCCAGAAGCCATGAAACGAAGAACAGCGATCCGAGCACCGTCAGCAGTATAACCGCCGCAGCAATGCACAGATGCCGCATCCGCGCCGTGCGCTGTCTGCGCGTTTCACCGAGGAATACCCCGCTTTGATATTTTTTTCCCATGAGTACACCGCCTTTTGATTGATGGTTTCAGTATATCATAAATTTATGTCAGATGCATGAACGCAAAAAAGAAAACCGTCGAAAATGACGGTTTTCTCAAAATTTGGTTTACTTTTCAAGACGGTATTCGATCGTGTATGCTTCCTCGGATGCCGGCTGGATGCGGTACAGAATCGCGTCACCCTGTGCAAGCGTGATGTTGATCTGCTTCGTTTCATCCCAGATGACTTCCTGCTGACCGGTCACGCGGCTGACCTCGTAAATGCGGCTGACATTCTTGAGATCCAGCGTGATTGCCGCATCGGTGTCATAGTCGCGGTTGAGTACCATCAGATACTGGTTGCCGTAGGCGTCCTCAAATTCGCCGACGGAAACACGCTTGGGAAGCGTTCCTGTCAGATGACGGCTGTCTGCCATCGTTTCCGCAAGACCCTTCATGTGTTCACAACCCGGCAGAAGATCGTCGGAGTGGATAACATTGACATTTTCCAGTGCCATCAGCGTATTTCCGAGCATCCTGAATTCGCGGTGAATCTTCTTCTGTTCGTCAAAGAAGATATCGGGCTTGCCGTCGGTGGTGACAGTGGAGCCGACGCAGGTGAACTGCTGCAGCGCCTTTGCACCGTACAGGACGGCGGAATACATATTCATACGAACCATCGGGAATGTGAATCTCTTGTACTTCTGGTAATTCATGCCGTGATAGTAGAACCAGACCGGCATCTGATACTTTCTGCCAAGCACACGCATCTGTCCCACATCGAGCCACATATAGGAGTCATCCAGCTGCTTTTCGTCGGTATACCAGCGCAGACCGATCGGATAGTAGTCCAGCGACAGCATCGGCGGGTCGATGATCGAGCAGTATCTGTCGAGATAGCCTGCAAATTCGCCGTTGTCCCATTCATAAATGCCATTATAGCTGGGAATCGCGACGGTAAACGGACAGCGCGTGGGGTCTTCACGCTCGAACATATCCACCTGACGGCGGGCTTCCATGAGCTGGTCATCCTTGAACGGCTCATCCCAGATGTAGTAACCGATCGTACGCTTATAGGGTCTGACATGATCACAGACCGCCTTGATGTCAGCCGGTTTCAGCGGTGCTCTGTCCATCTGATGCAGCTGCATACC
>JAFTLK010000250.1 GCA_017455975.1 Clostridia bacterium
ACCGATACCGCCCTCACGCGCCATTGCAATTGCCATAGCGGATTCGGTGACGGTGTCCATTGCCGCGCTCATCATCGGGATGTTCAGTGTGATCTTCTTTGTGAGGCGGGTGCCCAGATTGACCATCTTCGGCACGATCTCGGAGCGTGCGGGGATCAGAAGCACGTCGTCAAAGGTGAGGCCTTCCTTTACGAATTTTTCGGATACGTTTTCATTTACCATCGGTTTTTTCTCCTTTACTGTCGTGTATGGTGAGTGGATATGGATTGATAAAGGGATAGGATATAAAAAAACACCGGTCAGCCGCTGCCGCGCACACCCGTGCTGTCATGCTCGTGACGCACCGCTGCCGCCTGCCGCTCTGCCGCCGGACTTTTTCGCATTCGGACATGCTCCTGCACCGCCGCGCCATACGAGAACGCGCCGTACCGTGAAGTTTTTCGGATTCGCCTGGCGGATCGTCTTCATTTCCGATGCTCCTTTTTGAAGGATATATTATTATATATAATACCACATTTTCGTGCGTTTGTCAATAATATTTCGGAAATATATTGCAATTTAATGTTTTAACAAGGGAAAGCGTATGGATGCGGAAACCGATTGGCAAAAGAAATTGGATTAGATGCACAAAATTATTGTAAAAGTTATTGCATTCTTGTCGCGTTCATGATATAATATAAGTGATAAATCAATTCAGAAAGGATTATTACTGACACATGGGGAATACACGACGTGAAATTATTCAGGATATGCTGTCCGAGCGGCCGTTTGTATCTTTGAAAGAGTTGTCTGCACGCTTTCCGGAGCTGTCAAGTATGACATTGCGCCGTGACATTGAATATTTTGAGGCACAGGGGGAATGCATCAAGGTGCGCGGCGGCGCACGTTCGATGAAGTTCATCACGACCTCCCTTGAGGAATCGTTCAACCTGCGTCTGCACGCGAATTCCGCCGCAAAGGCGGCCATTGCTGCACGCGCCGCGGAAATGATCGAGCCGGGCAGATCGATCTTCCTCGATTCCGGTACCACGATCCTGAAGCTTGTCAACGCCATTCATGACGAACGCCTGACGATCACCACCTCCGGTCCGAACGTGGCGCTGGAGCTGCTGAAAAAGAACATGCCGATCGTCAATATCGTCGGCGGTATGATCAACCGTGACAACATTTCCGTATCCGGTACGCAGGCCATCCGCTACATGGAGGATATCAACATAGATATCGCGTTTCTGACGCCGTCCGGTCTGACCGCCGAAAACGGATTTACGTGCGGTAACTATTCCGAATGTGAATTCAAGCAATTGATTATCAAAAAGGCACGCCGTGTCGTGCTTCTGATGGACAGTTCCAAGATTGACAAAAGCCTTCCCTATACATTCGCCGACATCGGGGATGTGGATGCGGTGATCACCAACCGCGATCTGCCGCCTGCCCTTTCCGCGGAAGCACAGGAAAAGGGGACGGAGATCATCATCGCCCGTACCGGTGCCTGATTACAGAACCCAAACGGAAAGGATGAAATATATGAATACCATTATTACCATCGGCCGTCAGTTCGGCTCCGGCGGTCATGAAATCGGCCGTCTGCTTGCGCAGGAGCTCGGAATTCCATGCTATGATAAGGAACTGATCGTGCTTGCCGCACAGAAAAGCGGTATGTCGCCCGAGGTCTTTTCCCATGTGGATGAGACCGCTACCAGCAGCTTTCTCTATGCCGTTTCGGCAGGAAGCATTCCCGGCAGTGCATATCAGCCGCCGCAGAATCTGCCGCTGAATGACAAGCTTTTCATCACGCAGACCGACCTGATCCGTGCAAAGGCAAAGGAAGGCGCATGTGTGTTTGTCGGCCGCTGTGCCGATTCGATCCTCAAGGACACAGCACCGATCCTCAATGTATTTGTCCGTGCGGATATGCCGTTCCGTATTGCCCGCATCATGGAGGCGGAAAACTGTACCGAAAAGGCAGCTGCCGATATGATCGCCAAGGCGGATAAGAAGCGCGCGAAGTACTATAATTTCTACACACAGAAGCGCTGGGGCGCAGCAGACAGCTATGATCTCGTCATCAACAATGCCAAGCTAGGCGCGGAAAAGGCAGTGCAGATCATTGCCGATTACGCGAAAATGATTGCGACCGATTGAGTTCGCGATCCGGCACGATCCATAATCCCCCCCTGCAGCAGAATTGCCGCAGGGGCTGTTTTTTGGAGAATCGCAGTTGAGATGCAGAAAAAGATCGGAAAATTGTGAAAAGTTATTGACAAACAAATAAATCTATGGTATAATATATAAGTAATCAAAAGTTGTTCCGGCGGAATAGCTCAGCTGGCTAGAGCAATCGGTTCATACCCGATAGGTCGTGGGTTCAAGTCCAACTTCCGCTACCAGCATAAGGCAGACGCCGTTTACAACGAGATCTGTCTTATGATTCGGCCCGTTGGTCAAGCGGTTAAGACACCGCCCTTTCACGGCGGTAACAGCAGTTCGATTCTGCTACGGGTCACCAAACAAAAACGAGAGTGCAAAGCACTCTCGTTTTTGTTTTTGGTGATCCGTCCTCGGATGAGCACTCGACAAATTGCGCGGAGTGATTCCCGTTTCTTCGCTGTTCATATAAAAGACAGCCAACCCGATATACCTGTCAACTGCAATTTGTGAAGATAAAATGC
>JAFTLK010000251.1 GCA_017455975.1 Clostridia bacterium
CTGTCCGTCATATATCGTTATTATAACACAATATTTTGAACAATGCAACCAAAATAATTGACAAAATGCAATTTTCATGATATGATAATAGTATTAAAAAATTAGTGCTGTGATCTTCCCGCCCGAAGATCCGGAAAGGAACCATCATGAAAAAGAACCTTGCCCTGCTCTTTGCGCTTCTGCTTGCGGGTCAGTCCCTGATCGCCTGCGGTGACGCATCCGGGGACAATACCCCGGTCACCGAAACCGCAGCCGCAACCGAATCCCAGACGGAGGTCGTCACCGAAGAACCGCGCGAATATGCCGACCTGCCCGAAAAAGACTACGGCGGTCAGGAGACAAAAATCTTCATTGCGTACAATGTAGAAACCGGCACCACCAATTTCGGTGTCTCGAAGAATGAGTTCGGCGCGCATGAAGAAAACGGCGATGTCGTCAACGACACACGCTACAAGAGAAATACCGCCGTTGAGGAAATGCTGAATGTCACCATCTCCGATTTCGACTACAATTACGAAAACAATTTGGACTGCGTTCATGACTCGGTCCGTACCTTTGTCGACAAGCTCATCATGGCAGGAGACAACGATTATGCATTCATGCTTCTTCCCGGCTACTCGGTCTGCGCACTGGCACAGAAGGGCTCTCTGCAGGATTTGAATTCCATGCAGTATCTCGGTCTTGACAAGCCGTGGTGGGATCAGAAGGCAAACGCCGACCTGACCATCATGGATCATCTCTTCTTCACAACCGGTGACATTTCCACCGCCGACAACGACGCAACCTGTACCGTGCTTTTTAACAAGGTTGTTGCGGAAAATTTCGATCTGCCGGACATTTATGAGCTGGTTCTCGAAGGCAAGTGGACACTGGAAAAGTTCTATTCTCTCTGCTCCGATGTTTCCAAGGACTTAAACGGTGACGGCAAGTACGATGAAACCGACCAGTACGGTGCCATGGTCTGGGACGATATTGCGATGGCAGTTGTCAACTCCACCGGCGACAAGTGTGCAACCACAGACGCAGACGGCAACGTCATTCTGACCCTGAACAATGAACGCACCGTCAATGCACTCGAAAAATACGTCGAATTCGGACGCGACACTTCTCAGTGCTTCCAGTATCAGCGTGCGGTCGACGCATCCGATACCGTTGCCATCAATATGTTCTCAGGCAATCAGGTACTGTTCTTCATGCAGCTGATGCAGATCGTTCCGAAGCTCCGTGATATGGAGGCAGACTTTGGCATTATTCCGTTCCCCAAGTACGATGAAACACAGGATTCCTACTACAACACAGTCGGCTCCTGGCACTCTGTCTTCTTCTGCATGCCGATGGGTTCTGCAGATCCCGAGATGAGTACCATCCTTGCCGAAGCGCTCGCATGTGAGTCCAAGTACACCGTCACGGATGCATATTACGATGTCAACCTCAAGACCAAGGCAGCCCGTGACGAACAGTCTGCGGCAATGCTCGATATCATCTTTGAAACCCGCGTCTACGACCTTGGCTGGTACTATCAGTTCGGTACTTACAACGAAGCTGTTATGAATCTTGTCCGTCTGAATCAGAAGGAGCAGGAATTCACGTCCATGTACACAAAGAAGGAAAAGGCTGCACAGAAGGCTGTTGATAAGCTCAACACCGCATTTGCAGAGTACGAAGGCTGATTCTCATCCAAACGCCCGCGGCATATATGCCATCATATGTGCCGCGGATTTTTCATACAAAGGAGTTATCCCAATGAAACAGACACTGATTCTCGACCGCGACTGGCGGTTTCTGCCCGGTGACGGCACAGTGGAGGCGATCACCACCCATGCCGATTCCTATTCCTCCTCCAAGGCAGGCAGCGAACGCGGTATTCCATCTATGAACTACGATGACAGCGCATGGCGCGTTGTCAATGTCCCCCACGATTATCTGACGGAAACGGACTTCCGTGAGGAAAATCTGATCTCACACGGCTACAAGACGCGACACAATGCATGGTACCGCAAAACATTCTGTCTTCCGGCAGAGTATGCGGGAAAGCATCTGCTTCTGTCCTTTGAGGGCATGGCTGTCACCGCACGCGTCTATCTCAACGGCTCGCTTGTCGGTCGATCCTTCTCGGCATATGCGCCGCTGGACATCGACATCACCGACCGCGCGTTCTTCGGCGACCGCCCCAATGTGCTCGTCGTCTATATCGACGGGCTTTCCACCGAGGGCTGGTGGTATGAGGGTGCCGGCATTTACCGCCATGTTATGCTGTACGTCAAGGATCAGATCCACATGGCGCACGACTCGGTCTTCTTCAAACCGACCTTGTGCGAGGGCACGGAAAACGATTGGAGGGTCCAGTGTGAGGCAACGGTTGAAAACACCGGATACATCGCAGGTGCCCGCCGCATCAAGGCTGAAATTTTTGACGGTGACACGCTCGTTGCAGAAGGTATCTCCGACTGGGTCACAGCAAAAGAGGACAGCCGTATCACAGATTCCGTTTCCCTCTCCGTAAAGGATCCCTCCCGCTGGGATGTGGACAATCCGAAGCTGTACCGCGCAAAGATGACGCTTCTGCAGAATGACGAGGCGGTCGAGACTGAGGAAACACGCATCGGCTTCCGTACCTTCACGGCAGACAAGGATCTCGGTTTCTTCCTCAACGGAAAACCGATCAAGCTCAAGGGTACCTGCAACCATCAGGACCACGCCGGTGTCGGTGTCGCTGTTCCCGATTCCCTGCAGTATTACCGTGTCCGCCGTCTGAAGGAAATGGGCACCAACGCCTACCGCTGCTCCCATAATATGCCCGCCAAGGCAATTCTCGATGCATGCGACGAATACGGTCTGCTCGTCATGGACGAAAACCGCCGCTTTGAAGCACGTCCCGAGGTCATCGGTCATGTCGAATCGATGGTTCGCCGTGACCGCAACCATCCGTCCGTTGTCATGTATTCCCTGTTCAACGAAGAACCGATGCAGGGTACCAAGGAAGGCGGTCAGATCTTCCGCCGTATGAAGCAGGCTGTTCTGCGTCTGGACGATTCCCGCATCGTCACAGGTGCGATGAACGGCGGCTACAACGATCCCGAAGGAGCTGCTGTCTACATGGATGCCACCGGCATCAACTACGCCCTTCCGGACGGCATTCTCAAGTACCGCGCGCTGTATCCCGATCAGCCTGTGTTCGGCGCGGAAAACAACTCCGCTGTCACAACACGCGGCTGTTATAAAACAAGCAAGGAAGACCATGTTCTTGCCTGCTACGACGAGGAAACGGTACCGTGGGGTCAGCTCATCAAAAACACATGGAAGTTTACGCGTGAGCACGATTGGTTCGGCGGCATCTTCATCTGGACCGGCTTTGACTACCGCGGAGAACCGACTCCCTATACCTGGCCGTCCATCGGATCACAG
>JAFTLK010000252.1 GCA_017455975.1 Clostridia bacterium
ATCCTCGGTGCATCGATGATCTACTGCTGCGGCGGCAATCTGAAGTTCCTTCTGCACCACTGGCGCCGCACCGGCGTTGACAAGCTCCTGCGCCGTGCTTACGACAACGGCGTTGTTGTCGGCGGTCAGAGCTCCGGTGCCATGTGCTTCTGCGCACACGGCTACGACAACTGTGGTCCCGGCAGCGCGTATATGTTCCTCGACACGCTCGGATTCGTTCCGTACATTCTCTGTCCGCACTTTGAGGACTGGCCGGAATTTCTTGAAGATGTCAAAAAGCAGGAATACGATGCCATCGGTCTTGACAACGACATCATCTTCTCGATCGTCGACGGCAGATTCACGATCGTCGATTCCCACCGCAATCCGCGTCATACGGCATACTGGATGCCCGCCGATGAGGTATTCAAGCCGCACAATCTCTACCGCGAACCGCAGTATCTCGATGCGATGGCGTTTGACACGGAGGGTGCGGCACGGTAACGTCGGCAGAATGAGGGGTTACGATTTACGCACGCTCTCAAAATCCGCGTAGGGAGAGGCAAGTATGCCTCGGGCTTGCTCCCGCCGCTGTGAGAGAACAACATACCGTTTCCATATATCATTCATTGGAATATGTGTGTTTTCTATTATTTTCGTCATCGAATTGTGAGGTACGGCGGGAGGCAATCCGAAGCAGGTATGCTTCACGCCCTACGCGCGCTGAAAACAAAACACCTGCGAATCCCGAACACAACATCAAAGCCCCATGTTTCGGATTATAATCTTAAAAACAGCACCTCCAAACGGCATCAACCGCGGAGGTGCTATGTTTTTATCTGATTTTTACAACGACTTTTCTGTCAACGGATGCGGCTGCGGCCTTCATGACCATACGCAGAGCTTTCGCAATGCGGCCGTGCTTGCCGATGACCTTTCCCATGTCGTCAGGCGCAACGGTAAGCTCAAGAATCAGCTCGCCGCCCACCTCGGATTCCGCGACGGAAACAGCCGCGGGGTTGTCGACGATGGCCTTGACCATGTCAGACAGCACTGTATTCAAGTTGACCATAACGCTCTCTTTCCGAATCCAAAATGAAATTAAAGGATTTCGGTCTTCTTGAGAAGGCTGCGGACAGTTTCGGTGGGCTGAGCACCGTTAGCAAGCCATGCCTTTGCCTTTTCAGCGTCGATCTTGATGTCAGCGGGGTTGGTCAGGGGGTTGTAGTAGCCGATCTGTTCAATGAAGCGGCCGTCGCGGGGAGATCTGGAATCTGCAACAACGATACGGTAGGTCGGAGCCTTCTTTGCGCCGACTCTCTTGAGTCTCATCTTAACCATGGTTTTGTTCCTCCAAAATTGTATGAATGGTATTTTTGTTTTTATATAGAAATGTGAAAGAAATCAGCGGCGGAAGCCGGGCAGACGCTTCTTGCCGAAGCCGCCGAAGCCCTTTTTGCCCATGCCGGAGAATTGCTTCATCATTTTCTGCATTTGTTCAAATTGCTTGAGCAGACGGTTGACGTCCTCAACCTTCATGCCCGAGCCTGCTGCAATACGCTTTCTGCGCGAGGCGTTGATGACCGACGGATTCTGACGCTCACCCGGTGTCATCGAAAGAATGATCGCTTCCATGCGGTCCAGCTGCCGCTCGTCGATGTTCGCGTTGGCAAGCTCCACCTGGTTGATGCCGGGGATCATACCGAGCAGCTGCTGCATCGAGCCCATCTGCCGGATCTGTCTGGACTGCTCTAAAAAGTCCTCCAGATTGAAGGTCTGCTCACGCATCTTGCGTTCCAGCTCCACGGCCTGCTTTTCGTCGTACTGCTGCTCTGCTTTTTCGATCAGAGAAAGCACGTCACCCATGCCGAGGATTCTCGATGCCATACGGTCGGGATGGAACGGCTCGATCATGTCGAGCTTTTCGCCCGTACCGATGAACTTGATCGGCTTGCCTGTGACGTGGCGGATCGACAGTGCCGCACCGCCTCGGGTGTCGCCGTCCATTTTGGTCATGACCACACCCGTGATATCGAGCAGATCATTGAACGACTGTGCGACGTTGACCGCGTCCTGACCGGTCATCGCATCGACGACCAGCAGAATTTCCGCAGGTTCTGTCAGCTCGCGGATCTTGCGCAGCTCCTCCATCAGCTCCTCATCGACGTGCAGTCGGCCTGCCGTATCGAGGAAGACGAGGTCGTTGCCGTGCTGCTCCGCGTGTGCAACCGCAGTTTTTGCGATCTCGACCGGGGAAACCTTGTCACCCATCGAGAAGACCGGAATGTTCAGCTGTGCACCGACAACCTCCAGCTGCTTGATCGCCGCCGGACGGTAGACGTCACAGGCAACGAGCAGCGGGCGCTTGCCCTGCTTGCGGAAGTATGCAGCCAGCTTGCCGCAGTGCGTCGTTTTACCGGCACCCTGCAGACCGCACATCATAACGACGGTCGGACCCTTTTTCGCAAATTCAAGACGGGAATTGGTCTCGCCCATCAGGCGTGTCAGCTCTTCGTTGACGATCTTGACGACCTGCTGGGACGGAACGAGGCTTTCCAGCACCTCCGCTCCCACACAGCGCTCCTGCACGACCTTTACAAAATCCTTGACGACCTTGAAGTTGACGTCTGCTTCGAGCAGCGCCATCTTGATCTCGCGCATACCTTCCTTGACATCGACTTCCGTCAGCTTGCCTTTGTTTCTGAACTTTTTGAACGCCATCGACATTTTCTCGGACAGGCCGGAAAACATTGCCATATCGGTATACCTCCCAAATCAGATTTCAAGTGCGTCGAGCATTGCAAGAACCTCGCGTTTTGCATCCGCCGTCATCCCGCCGTCACCGGCGATCCGCGCACGGACGGCATCGCGCTGCTGCCGCAGACGTTCAAACCGGGCAATCAGCCCGAGCTTTTCCTCAAAGGAAGACAGCGTGTCCTCCGCACGTCTCACAGCATCGCGAACCCCCTGTCTTGTGATGCCGATCTCATCGGCGATCTCTGATAGCGAAAAGTCCTCGTTGTAGTATAGATCCATCATTTCCCGCTGGTTCTCACCGAGCACCTCGCCGTAAAAGTCGAGGAGCAGACAGTATCTCATGTTTTTTTCCGACATGGAACTACCTCCGAACCCGCGTGACCGTCTGTAAAGCCATTTTCTTTACACGACCGATATTATACCATATTCCGTGCGGTTTGTCAATAGCTCTGACAAGTTTTTTTCTTTACAGCAAGCATTTTGCTTTACAGAAATTTGCACAAGATCGGCGGGTAGAATTTGTGCAGGGTGCACAATGAGGGGGGATCACGCACAGGGACGAGAACATTGGCACAGGGGTGCCGATGTTCTCTGGATGGCACACAAAGTCCTGTCCACGCACGAGGGGATGCTACTTTCTTTCCTGCGCGAAAGAAAGTAGCCAAAGAAGCGCGCTTTCGTTCGCATTGAGTTGCCGCGTAGATGCGACATCAAAAGATGAGGTTTGGAAGCGGCAACAGATGCTCACTCCTCTGGCGGAATTATGGTGCTATACGCGCAGATGTGGTGGTTCCATAATTGTGAGTGAGCTGATCTGATCTTTGCACATGGCACAGTGCGTGAGGGAGGTTAGCACTCCGAAATGGATTATTACGTCCGTTTTCTTCATGGAACCAGTATCCTACAGCGCAGCTGTGGATACGGTTCCAATTGATATTCATTCCCCGAATTTATTTTTGCGGAACTGTTTCGCAGTAGGAATTTTGACGGGAACCAGCCCTTGGGCGAGGTTCCTCGTCGGAATTCCACGAAGAACCACAACTTTACAATTTATATCGAAGCGCTAACCATCTCTGCGCACTATGCCATGTGCAAAGATGCACAGAGCCGCATAACGAGGTTCGTACCACCACATCTGCGCGAATAGCATCCCAATTCCGCCAGAGGAGTGAGCTCCTATTGATGCCTTGCTTTTGTATCTTTTTCGCTTTCTTTATGGCATCAATTCAGAGCGAACGAAAGTGCGCCTCTGGAGGATAGGCGCAGCCTATCCTCGGGTTACATTTCTCTCGCACGGGAGATGAAAGACGAAGAAAGGCTTTGCCTTTCTTCTGAAGTTACGCAGCGCGTAACGTCGGCATCCCCCCCTCGAAGTGATATGCTTCGTTTTCGCACTCTTTTTCAAAGAGTGATTTTCCCAAACAAAAACAACGGAGAATTACTCTCCGTCGTCTTCTTTATTTGCATTGCGTTTTTTCTGGATGGCGGTCAGCGCAAGGAACGCACCGACGAGGACGACGCCGACCACGGCGACGATCAGAATCGGGGTCATGCCCTCATCACCGGTCAGAGGGGCGGCGGTCAGCAGATGTGCGATCGGAACAAAACGGTTCATTTGGAGACTCCTTTCTGAAATCATGGCGGTAATTCGTATCTTATCTATATAATTATACCATAAAGATATCCCCGTGTCAACGGTCCCGGACACATCCGCCGTCTGCTTCTGCGAGAAAATCCGGGGCAACAGTCCCCCCTTTCCTGTCAGATTTCCACAAAATTGCCGATGTTTTCTCAAATCTGCAAAAAAATCGGATTCAGGATTTGACAAACGGCGGATTTTGCGGTATAATAGTATCGTTATGAATCAAAAATCAGACATGAAATATGTTTTGCATAAAAGGAGGATTCTCATGGATTCTGTTGCACGCAGAGAACTGCAGAAAACGGCGGCAAACGTCCGCCTCGGTATTCTGGAGGAAGTCTTTAACGCTTCGTCCGGACATCCCGGCGGCTCGCTTTCCATCGCCGACATCATCACATACCTTTATTTCGCGGAAATGAACGTCCGCCCGGACGAGCCCGACTGGGACGACCGCGACCGTTTCGTTCTCTCCAAGGGTCACACCTGCCCGGCACTCTATGCCGCTCTTGCCGAAAAGGGATTTTTCCCGAAGGAAGACTTAAAGACGTTCCGTCACATTGATTCCTATCTTCAAGGTCACCCGGACAAGAAGCACATCCCCGGCATCGATATGTCCTCCGGCTCTCTCGGTCAGGGCATTTCCGCCGCCTGCGGTATGGCACTCGCCGGCAAGCTGCAGAACAAGAGCTACCGTGTATACACCGCGCTCGGCGACGGCGAATCGCAGGAGGGTCAGGTCTGGGAAGCAGCCATGTTCGCTGCACACTACAAGCTCGACAACCTCTGCGCCGTTCTTGACTTCAACGGTCTGCAGATCGACGGTGCTGTCACCGAGGTCATGAACCCCACGCCGCTTGACGACAAGTTCCGCGCATTCGGCTGGCATGTCATCGTCATCGACGGTCACGATTTTGATCAGATCGAAGCCGCATACAACGAAGCAAAAACCGTCAAGGGACAGCCCACCCTCATTCTCGCAAAGACCGTCAAGGGCAAGGGTGTTTCTTATATGGAAAACAAAGCCGGCTGGCACGGCAAGGCACCGAACGCGGACGAATACGCACAGGGTGTCGCCGAGCTGAACGCTTATATCGAAACGCTTTAATATAGGGAGGAATATCACAATGGCAGAAAAGATTGCAACCAGAGAAGCCTACGGTTCCGCCCTCGCGGAATTCGGTCACAAGTACAATATCATCGTCTTTGACGCAGACCTCGCCGAAGCAACAAAGACCATCAAGTTCAAAAAGGAGCATCCCGACAAGTTCTTTGACTGCGGTATCGCGGAATCGAATATGCTCGGTGTCGCGGCAGGTGCTGCGGCAGCCGGTATGATCCCGTTTGTCTCCTCCTTTGCGATGTTCGCGGCAGGACGTGCGTTTGAGCAGATCCGCAACTCCGTCGCTTACCCCCAGCTGAACGTCAAGATCGGTGCGACCCACGCGGGCATCACCGTCGGTGAGGACGGCGCGACCCACCAGTGTCTGGAAGACCTTGCGCTGATGCGTACCATCCCCGGCATGGTCGTCATGAACCCGGCGGACGCAGTTGAGGCAAGAGCTGCTGTTGAGGCAGCAATCCTGCATAAGGGTCCGGTCTATATGCGCTTCGGACGTGCCGCTGTTCCGGTGCTCTTTGACGCAAACAACTTCAAGTTTGAAATCGGTCGCGGTGTCGTCCTCGCAGAAGGTTCCGACGTTACCATCGCCGCAACGGGTGTCATGGTCGAGCAGGCACTGATCGCACGCGATCTGCTTGCCAACGAAGGCATTTCCGCGCGCGTCATCAACTGCTGCACGATCAAACCCATTGACCGTGAGCTGCTGACCGCGGCTGCACAGGAAACAGGATGCGTCGTCACCGCAGAAGAACATTCCGTCATCGGCGGATTTGGCTCCGCTGTTGCAGAGGTTCTCTGCGAAACCTGCCCTGTTCCCGTTCTGCGCGTCGGTACCGAGGACGTCTTCGGACGCTCCGGCAAGGTTCCGCCGCTGATGGAGCTGTACGGTCTGACCGCACAGAACATTGTGGATAAGGCAAAGCGCGCGGTTGCGATGAAGAAATAAAACTATAATTTGAATGTTTAGGCTTTGTATTCATTTGCAAAGCCAATTCATTTATATACACTTGCATAAATGATACATCTATGAAAAAAAATTACTGTTCTCTATTCTTGATCCTCATTTTCATCCTGACCTCATGTCATTTGGGGGACAGCGGAATAGAGGTATTTTCGCCGCTTGCCAATGACAAAGAGATTGTGATCGTTGCAAATCACCCGGCAAATATCTGTCGGGTGACGGAATGGTCGTCCGAACTACTTGCATTGATTGATCATATCAATTCTCTGACAGAGGATGAGATCACCCGTTACGGACAATTTTCGGATGTGTACGACGGTGAACGATGTACCGATTTCCTGTTTGTGGATGCGGTTACGCAGAACGGCTTGCAGACAAAATCCCTGTGGCTTTATATCATGCAGGACAGTACCTGTCTTGCCCGTGTTACGGAAAGCGAATATGCAAACGATGGTACATTCCTGCGCGATGCAGAAACCGCAGTTTTTACCCATACAGACATAGAAATCACCCAAATGATTCTTGATCTGATTGATATCTATTCCGATCAGTCATAACAGGTGCGCCCACCCCGATAAATTTCGAGGCGGGCGCTGTTTTTCGGATAACAATGGAAGGAGATGACGGTTTGTTCTGTACCTGTAGGGGCGATTCATGAATCGCCCGC
>JAFTLK010000253.1 GCA_017455975.1 Clostridia bacterium
CTCGAAAAAGCAAAGATTATGTTTTTATTCACTTACAACAAGCAATTTCAATAGCTGAATGTGCACTTGATTCCTCTCCATGGCCGGCTGAAGCAATAGACGTTTTGTATCATAGTATTATCTATTTGTCTTATCGAAGTGTCTATTCTGCAGTGAAAGAATTATTGAGAAACAATAATCTACCGAAACAAAGAAGAAACGAAATAATAAATCAGTATTGTGACATTATTAATAGCAAAAGATATATCGTCAATGGATGGAAGTGCAGATTACTTGCATTTCCGATACAAATCAAATCCATTGGAATCATATGCAGTGTAGCATTTATTGCGAATTTTAGAAGGTATTTTAAGTGGACTACATACTTCACATCATCGCCGGATTAAAAATCGGCGGCATGGAAAAGGTTGCCAGAGATATCGGCCTATATGCCGATAAAAACTATACGAATCACTATGTTGTATTCGGAGAAGAAGTCGGGCAATATGAGGAACAGCTAAAGAACATTGGATGTAAGATTTTTCATATCGATTCCCCAGCAAAAAATTATGCTGCATATTTGAAGAACCTCAAATTTCTGATGTCAGAATATCCGTATACAACGGTACATGCACATACGATGTTCAATATTGGTTGGATTATGCTTGCTGCAAAACTGAATCATATACCTGTACGAGTTTCCCATGCGCACTCCGCTCTGACGACCGGAAAAAGCCTTAAAAAGTCTGTCTATGAGTTTGTCATGCGCGGTTTGATTATTTCCTGTTCAACCGACCTTGTCGCCTGCGGAAACAAGGCAGGTGAGCGTCTGTACGGCAAAGCATATGCAAAGCGCGGGCAGCTGATTCTGAATGGAATTGATACCGCTGCTTTTCAGTTTTCTGAGGAGAAGCGGACACTGCTTCGCGAACAGCTCGGTTTTCAGGATAAATTCATCATTGGTCATACAGGGCATCTTGCCGATGTCAAAAATCAGTCATTTCTGATTGAAATGATGCCGGAATTGCTGAAAAAGCGTGAGGATGCAGTTCTTCTCTTGCTCGGAGAGGGCGAAGACCGTCCGATGCTGGAGGAAAAGATTCGGACGCTTGGTTTGCAGGATAAGGTAATCATGACTGGAAATGTAAACAATGTCCCAGAGTATCTCTGCGCAATGGATGTTTTTGCGTTTCCTTCGCTGTATGAAGGGATGCCTCTTTCCATTCTTGAAGTCCAGGCGAACGGGCTGCCTTGTGTGATCTCGGATCGCGTTCCGAAGGATGTTTTTCTGACAGATCTGATTCACCCTCTGCCTTTAGAAGATCCGAAAGCATGGATTGATATGATCTGTATGGTGAAACGTGAAAATTCGGAGGTGTATTCGAACAGAATGAAGGTCGCCGGATTTGATGTTAAGACTGCGGTGGAGAAATTTTATAAAATATATGAAAAGGGAATCGGATCATGAAATTTCGTGTTATCCTTGGGAGAATTATATATAATTTGATTGCAAAACATATGCCGTTATCGGACGGACATATGAATTTGGGCAGTAAAAGGATACGCGCTTTTTGTGGACATTTAATTCTCAATCAGTGCGGAAAAAATGTCAATATCGAGAAAGGTGCACAATTCAGCAGCGATATTTCACTCGGTGATAATTCCGGTATTGGGGTGAACGCACATATTGCTTCAAAAGTCAGCATTGGTAACGATGTCATGATGGGACCGTATTGTTTTATATATACCAGCAATCACAGGACGGATGATATAACAACTCCGATGTGGAAACAGGGATTTACGGAACCTCTGCCTGTTATCATTGAAGACGATGTATGGATCGGTGCAAGAGTAACCATTCTTCCGGGTGTCCGTGTTGGAACAGGCAGTGTAATCGGTGCAGGTTCTGTGGTTACGCATGATGTGGAACCTTACAGTATTGTAGGCGGAAATCCTGCAAAATTGATCCGTTACAGAACATGAAGGATCGAATATTATAAAATGATAAAGATATTGTTTTTTATTGAAAAATTAGACGGCGGCGGTGCAGAAAAAGTCCTTCGAAATCTCGTCAATTCGATGGATCAATCCAAGTTCGACATTACTGTACATACCTTGTGGAAATATGACGGACAAAAATTACTTGCCCCCGGAATCCGGTATCGATATTGCTACAATCAGCCATTTTCGCTTGAAAAAACAGTAAAAAGCAGATTTTTTAATATGCTGTTTCGTGCAGAAGCTGCTTTGAATTTGGTTTATCCGATTCACGTAAAAGACGATTACGATATCGAAATTGCGTATCTTGAATGCGGTGCAACAAAGGTCATTGCTTCATCAACGAATAAAAAGGCAAAGAAATTGGCGTGGGTACATTGTGAACTTCAAAAAGCTATTTCGGACATTGACAAATTTGTATCAAATAGTTTGCCAAGATATAGAAAATTTTTCAATGTTGTTTGTGTTTCCGAATATGTACAACAAGATTTTTTGAATATCTTTGGTGAAAAAATACAAACAACTGTAATATACAATACGATTGACGATGCAGCGGTTATAGCTAAATCTTTAAGCATACCCAAAGAATTAACAAAAAAGAAATTTACGATTGTTATTGTTGGAAGAATGTATCCACAAAAGAACTATTCACGGTTATTAGCAGCGACCAAACGATTATTACATGATGACGGATACGACTTCGATTTATGGATATTGGGTGATGGTGAAGACAGATACAATATTGCAACAACAGTATCAGAAGGTAATCTTCAAAACAATGTTATATTGTGGGGATTCAGAGACAATCCTTATCCGTTTATCGCAATGGCGGATCTTTTGGTCTGTTCATCAAATTATGAAGGCTTCAGCACCTTCATCACCGAAGGACTGATCCTCGGACGTCCGATCGTCACGACCGACTGCTCTGGCATGCGTGAGCTTCTCGGGGACAGCGAATACGGTCTGATCACCGAAAACGACGATGATGCCTTCTATGAGGGCATGAAGCGGATGTTATCCGATGATGCACTGCGCGCGCACTATACCGCACAGGCGGAGAGACGCGGGCGCGACTTCCGTCGGGAGCGCCTTGTACAGACGACAGAAGATTATTTTGAGCAGTTAGTTAAATAAACACGAAAGCGAAATAAGAATGGGCATTAAGATTTATTATCTGATTCTTGCTGCGGTTATTTTCTTTGGAATGATATTGCCTCAGCGGGGCAAACAAAAAAATATATATGTAAATCTCATGGCCGTTCTGCATGCTTTTGTATGTGGTTTTCGCTATCAGTTTCTGACGGGAGATTTACGTAAATACTACAACAGTACCGATATGCTGCGAACCACAGAATGGTTCAGCGACGAGGTATTTGCTGAAGGGCGAAATTTTGGGTTTCAATGGATTCACAAATTCTTTGTTCTTCTGACTGATGGAAACTTCCAGATTTTTCTTCTGTTCATTGCAATTGTTATAGAGGTTGGTGTAGCAAGAGTTATTTTAAAGTATTCCCCAAAACCATGGTTAAGTTATCTGACATGGAACTGCTTTGGTTTTTATGTCTTTGGCTTCAGCGCGATCAAGCAGGCACTTGCAATGGGGATCTTGATGTGGTCTTATGTGGCTATTATGGAGGAAAGGCCAGGAAAATTCATTGTATATACGCTGCTTGCAGGATTTGTCCATACTCCGGCATTGATATTTCTTCCGGCATACTGGATTGCAAAGGAAAGAATCAGTTTCAATAAATTGATAATATATGTGATCTCGTTTGCACTTGTTTGGATTTTCAGAAATCCGATTGTCGAATTTATGGGAGAATTGTATTATGAAGGCGAAACAGATTTTTATAGTGCAGATTCGCTTGGTGGACGGTTCTTTTTAATTGTTTTAATGCTCGTGTTCGGTATCGTGGTAAAAGGATTTGCAGACAAGCAATTTGAGAAAACATTTAATCTTATCATTGTCGGAGCAGGCTTGCAGATGTTTTCCGGATTTAACAATGTGTTTACCAGACTTGCAGACTACTATCTGCAGTTTTTGATAATTTATATTCCATTATTATTTGTGTCGAACGAGAATACGATATTTTGGAATGGTCGAAACGCATTATTCAGATTTTCTCACAAAGATATCTCTTATATGGTTTTGGGAGTCGCTCTTGCTTTGATTTGGTATTACTGGCGTACTACTTTGAGTGTAAATATAACATATGCTGTTGATAATTACCTCAACTTCCGGTTTATGTGGGAGGTAGCATCATGATGTACAGTTTCATTATTCCTGCATATAACTGTCAAAAGTATCTGACATCCTGCGTGGAGAGCATTCTTGCTGTACGTCTCAATGAGAATGAATATGAAATTATTTTGATTGATGATGGATCGAACGATGGAACCGCACAGATTTGTGACGAGTTGGCTGAAAATCATTCGCAGATCCGTGTCGTTCATCAGCATAATTCCGGAGTATCTGCTGCCCGTAACAGAGGAATACAGGAAGCAAGAGGGGATTATTTGCTGTTCATTGATTCTGACGATACCGTTAATACAGATAAGCTTAGCAGAATATTGAATGATTCACGCTGTACGGAAACTGATATGACTGTGTTTGGTATGAGTTTTGATTATTATTATCATGGTAGATGTTATCGTCAGGATGAGTTGTTTTATGAATATGATGGCATCATGCCTTCCTGTAAATGGGGAAATGAGTTTCTTGCACTATTTCAGAAAAATTCCCTGAGTGCCATTTGGAATAAGATTTTCCGTAAAGATATCATTAACAAGAATTTTCTTTGTCTGAACAAAGACATGTTTTTGTATGAGGATCTTGATTTTGTCATTCGTTATATGGTGCATTGCGAAGCAATATGGAATGTACCTGAAGCGGTATATCATTACCGTCAATCAGAGGATGAGGGGAATGCCAATGGTCGGATCAAACGTCTTACAAACATCAATACGTTTATGCAGATTATTGAAACCTCGATGGATGGTTTTACCGGAATAGTTCCTGTACATGAAAGAAATAGCATTTTACAACAATTATATTTATTTATTGCATACGGCAGGATATCGGTATCGGAAATTTCCGATATACGAAAAATATGCCAGGAATTCATTGAATGGTCGAAGAATCATGAACTTCCGTTGTCGGAAACAAAATTTCAGACACATCTGCAGAAGGAAAGAGTGTTGTTGCTGTATCTGAATGATAAGAAATTAGCATTGCGTCACAGGATTGCTGTACGGGTAAAAGCTCTTCTGAAAAGATTACTGTGATTAGTGAGGTACAAATGAGTCAGAATCAAACCGCACAAGATCGTGAATACGGACTGGACTTGTTCCGAACGATCAGTATGTTGTCTGTGATTATGGTACATATCATTGGTCATGGGGGACTTGGGGCAGCGTACGATTCCGGTACTGCAGGGAATATTATTGCATTATTTCTGCAGACAGCGGTATATCCTGCCGTAAACTGCTTTGTGCTGAACAGCGGTTATTTGTTGACTGGCAAGTCATTTCGACTTTCCCGTCTGCTGCAGATCTGGATCACTGCAGTTTTTTGGTCAGTGGTGATTCAATGCGCTTTTTTTATTGCGGATCCTTCTGTTATTTCACTTGGAAAGATTCTTTTCATGTTTCTTCCTGTGCTGAATGGACGGTATTGGTTCCTAAATGCGTATATTGTTATGACTCTCGTAAGTCCGTTTTTGAATCATTTGCTCAATACACTCCCGCGTTGGAAAATCCGAGCTCTGTTACTTGTATCGGCGGCAGTGTTCTGTATTGTACCCGTTCTGGCTTTAAACAATGATGTTTTTTCGACGCAGAATGGTTATAGTTTTCCTTGGTTTCTGATATTGTATCTGACCGGCGGCTACATAAAAAAATATGGTTCCCGTCCACAGAAAGGATATCCCTTTCTGATCGCATATTTGATGCTCTGTCTGTTCCAGCTCATTTGGATCGCTGGAATTGACCTGATTGCAGTTGATGCTCTTCTTGCATACAGAAATATGTTTATGAAATATACGTCTGTACTTATTTATGGAGAAGCAATCTGTCTGCTTCTGTATTTTCGGTCGAACAGAAACCCCCATCCCATGTTTTTATCAAAAATGTGCGGATTTCTTTCACCGATGGTCTTTTCGGTGTATCTGATTCATGACCATCCGTTAATTCGTGCGGAATTTATGTCAGAAAGATTCGCCGGAGCTGCAGAATATCCGCTGCCTCTTGTGTTTATTTCAGTGATCGTTATTGCACTGGTGGTCTTTATGGTTTGTATTCTGCTGGATTGTATCAGACATTATCTGTTCAAACTCCTGAAGATTCCGGATCTTACAAACCGCTGCGGTGATTGGATCACGGAAAAAATTACTGCATTATTGATGAGGGAATAACATGAACACAATTGATGCTGTCATCTTATGGGTTGACGGTTCCGATCCGGCATGGCAGGCTGAAAAAGCGAAATATCTGCCGCCGTCTGCAAAGGACAGTGCTTCTGTCAATCGCTATCGTGACTGGGGGCTTCTTCCGTATTGGTTCCGGGCGATTGAGAAATTTACGCCATGGTTCAGAAAAATACACTTTGTTACATGGGGACATCTTCCGGAATTCCTGAACCTGGATGCACCCAAGCTCCATGTGGTAAAACATTCGGACTTCATTCCGGAGGAGTATCTGCCGACGTTCAATTCTCATGCCATTGAAATGAATATTCACCGGATTCCTGATCTGGCGGAGCAGTTTGTGTATTTCAATGATGATATGTTTGTTCTGCGATCCATGCAGGAAACGGATTTCTTTAGAGATGGATTGCCTTGTTCTTATGGGTGTGAGACTCCTTGGGTTTTTCGCGGAGAAATAGGCGTATGGGCTCATGCTGCTGCAAACAACATGGGAGTGGTCAATGCACATTTCGATAAACGCGAAGCAGTTCGACATCATGGAAAAAAATATCTTGCCCAACAGTACCGCTGGCAGGATAATATAAAAACATTTATTCTTCAGAGGTTGTTCCCAGAGTGTTTTACTGGTTTTAAGAATTTACATGCTCCTGCTTCTTATTTAAAAGAGTCATTCAAAGAAGTCTGGGATGCTGAGCCGGAATTGCTGAACAATACATGTTTAGATAAATTTCGCACTGCAGCTAATGTAAATCAGTGGGTATGTCTTTGGTGGCAGCTTGCCAGCGGAAAGTTCGCACCATCTTGTATCGAAAGTAGAATGTTCTGGCTATGGGATAATGATTTAAAGAATATCCGACAAACAATAGAGAATCAAACAGTAAATATGATCTGTCTGAATGATCCAGATATCGAGGTAGATCCACTTCATTTGATTGCACAATTACAAGAAGCTTTTGAAAAAATCCTACCGTGTAAAAGTAGTTTTGAAAAACTATGATTACTACAAGTAGTTAAATGTAGATTGGATTATTATGAGAGACAAAATTCTTTTTTCAATAATAGTACCTGTATATAATTGTGAAAATTATATACAAGCATGTTTAGAAAGTATTCTTTCACAAACATATTCAGATTATGAACTAATCATTGTTGATGATGGTTCAACTGATACTTCGGTAGTACAAATTAAGGAAATTATAAAAGATCTGCCCAATTGCCAGCTTTTGTTAAATCAACACGGAGGAGTATGTAAAGCTAGAAATACCGGGATTCAATTGGCAAAAGGCGAGTATATTTGCTTGATTGATGCTGATGATATTGTTTTTAATGATTATTTGGAGTCTTTAGCATCAGTTATATTATCAAATTCTCCTGATGTCATTTATTTTCAGATGAAAACCGGAATAGATTTATCATACATACGTTGTGAAACAACGTGTCCAGTTATTTTGTTGGATAAAAATGATATAAATTTGCTTTCTAAAGCTACACTATATCATATTCCAGAATTATATGATAGAAATTCAAAATTATTTGGTATCAGCAGTTTTTCAGCTTGTGGACAAATATATAAGAGTGATTTGTTTAAAAAACATAATATAACATTTACTGAAGGTATAACAAGATCTGAAGATGGATTAATCAATCTTGAATTGCTATATTATGCGGAAACTGGTGCTGTAATACAGAAAGAGTTGTATATGTATCGTACAGAGAATAACTCTGCAACTCGTTCTTACAAAAAAGATTTAGTTGAAGTTTTTAGATTTAGAGATGAGTGTGTAAAGAGAATCATAAACACTTTTTATAAAGTAGAATATGACGATTATTTACATATGTATTATTGTAGTTTAATATATGAATTACGTGCAATATCAGAAAATTGTATATTTCATAAAAATAATAATAAACCCTATGTAGATAAAGAAAAAGATTTTCTATGTTTAATTAATACTTCTGATTATGTACAGGCTTTACATATATGCTCGAGTGATCAGTTGATGCCAGAAGATGCGAAGTATTTGCTTTTTGCACAAACAGGAAATGTGAAGAAACTCATCAGATATCTAGCATATACTCAAAGTAAAAGAAGATTGCGATCGTATATCAAGGAAATTCTAATAAAAACCAAACTACTAGGCTTAATCAGGAAGATTCGTCAAAAAAATTAGTATATGAAAAAGAAGATTATCTTTATTTCACAAGCACTGTGGATTGGCGGGATTGAATCCGCACTGGTAAATCTGTTAAATGCACTTGATTATGAGCGTTATGATATAACCTGTCTGATTCTGCAGGATTACCAGGATATGGCTCATCGGATTCCTGAATCTTGCAAGCTTTTGGTGGCTGATCGGGGACACACGGTCACCTTTACAGAAAAATACAAATGGTCACGGCTATTTAATTTGATGGAAAAACCGAAGAACGCACCTTATTTCCGGCTGCTGATCTGGAAAGTACTGTGCCTTCTTCTGAAAGCACCGGAAGCGATTCTGTATTCCCGATACATAAAGAGACAGCTTGGCAGTATGGCATATGATACCGCAGTCATCTACAGTGATGTTGCGGCTGAAATTGCTGTTCGAGCCGTAACCGCAGATCGTTTCCTAATGTTTTATCATCATGGAGCTATGCGGCGTGTTTACCATGATATCTTCGGTTATAAAAAGAGTGAAGCTGTGATCACGGTCTCCCATTCTCAAGCAGAGTCACTACGAGAATTTGTGCCGCAATATGCGGATAAGGTTCAGGCTATTCCAAATCTGATTGACGTGGACAATATTCTGAACCGCAGTCAGGAAGAACCGACGATCATCTTTCCGGAAGACGGATTTCATATTGTCACATGCGGAAGATTATCTCGCGAAAAGGGGATGGATCTTGCGGTCGAAGCCTGCAGTATCCTTGTAAATAAGGGTTATACCGATCTTCATTGGTGGTTGATCGGCGGTGGTCCAATGACCGATGAATTACAGAGACTCACTAAAGAATTTCGCATGGAAAACCATGTACATTTTCTTGGAATGCAGCCTAATCCATATCCTTTTATTCTACAGGGAGATCTGGCAGTACAGCCCAGTCGGTTCGAGGGACACTGTGTTGCGATTATGGAGTACAAAATTCTCGGTAGGCCGATTGTGTCGACAAAAGCTGCCGCCAAGGAACAGATCACGGATGGGGTGAACGGAATTCTGTGTGATACAAATGCAGTTGCGCTGGCAGATGCAATCGAGCGGTTTATCGATGATGAAACTCTTCTGAAAAAATTGAAAGAGAATTCGCCGGAAGAAGAATTTAAAAAGCAAAATGCACTTGCAGTAAAGCAGATAGAAATGTTACTGTAAGCAGGGGGAACAGATGGATCCGTTAATCAGTGTAATTGTACCGGTATACCGTGTAGAGAAATGTCTTCACCGATGTGTAGATTCGATACTGGGACAGACATATAAGAATTTTGAACTGATTCTGGTAGACGATGGCTCTCCGGATAACTGTGGAATCTTATGTGATGAATACGCTCAGAAAGATTCACGGATTCGAGTCATTCACCGTGAAAACGGCGGTCTATCTGCTGCAAGAAATTCCGGTATTGAAATAGCAAAGGGTGAATATTTAACATTCATCGACAGTGATGACTGGGTTCATCCGAGCTTTCTTGAATTGCTGGTTATTCCAACTCTCAAAGAAAGAGTAGGTGTCAGCATATGCGGATACATCCGTGAAGGTGCTTTCCCCGATGTGAATTTCAAATTGAAACAGGTTTATTATGAACTGATGAATGCAGAAGACCTACTTGAGAAGCATTTCTGGAATTATAATTATGCGTGGGGGAAAATATATCGGAGAACTTTATTTGCTGATGTCAGGTATCCGGAAGGAAAAGTGTTTGAAGATTCATTCACCACATATAAACTCTTGTTTCAATGTGATCAGGTTGCTTATTTCGATATTCCGCTTTATTATTATTATGTGAATGGCGACGGAATTACAAAATCGCCTTGGACACCGCGGGAACTGGTGATTTTTGATGCTATGCGCGAGCAACTGGAATTCTATAACTCCAACGGACATACGCGTGCATACCGTAAGGAACATGAGCTATATGTGAATCACTTTGCATATCAGTGTGTTCGGATTCAGGATAATAAAGAGGATCTCTCTGCTAACAAGAAATATC
Source organism: Clostridia bacterium (assembly GCA_017455975.1). GTDB lineage: Bacteria > Bacillota > Clostridia > Oscillospirales > CAG-272 > RGIG3925. Next base: position 10,582 of record JAFTLK010000253.1, read on the forward strand.
TGCATGAAATTCGCCGTGAGTTGAAGCATCTGCTGCGGCAGTATCGTGATATATATACCATCCGCACTATGCCGTATTGTTATGAAAATGCATATCCGAACTTTATGAGATTCTATCGCCTTGCTGGTGGTATTAAGCGCAGAATCTGGAAAATTCTGCATCGTGAGGAGAAATAAGAACAATGAGCATTCCTAAGGTTATTCATTATTGTTGGTTCGGCGACAATCCTCTGCCAAAATCAGTACAGAAATGCATAGAAAGCTGGCGAAAATATTGTCCTGCATATGAAATCAGACGGTGGAACGAAGATAACTTTGATACATCATGTAATCAATATTGCAAGACAATGGCCGAAAGAAAAAAATGGGCGTTTCTTTCCGATTATGCGCGTCTGAGAATCATATATGATCATGGTGGTATATATCTGGATACAGATGTAGAACTTATCCGTCCGATGGATACACTGATTGAAAAGGGCGCTTTCATGGGGTTTGAGTGCAGTGATCTGGTAGCGACCGGACTAGGATTCGCTGCAGAAAAGGAACATCCCTTTGTAAAGGAAAACATGGTGTATTATGAAACCCTTACTGATTTTGAACAGATTCAGGCCTGTCCACATATCACAACGATGCTGATGGAACAATATGGATTGGTTCGTGACTGTCGTCAGACACAGAAAATCGCCGGGATGATAGTGTATGCGTCAGAGTTTCTGTGCCCCAAAAATGAACGGACTGGGTTGCTGAATAAAACAAAAAACACCTACTCCATCCATCATTATGATGCTTCTTGGTTTGAAGAATCGTGGAAAAAGAGCAAAAAGAAAAGATACCGTCAAGAAAAAATCAGATATATACTTCGTATACCCAATCGGGTTTTTATAAAGGTTTTCGGAGAGGAAATGTATTACAATTTAAAGAAGAAACTGAAAAGGAATTAGTATCGGTACATAGCAGTTGTACATGATGATAGGTGAATACACTTGAGCGTTACAAAAGGTTTTTTAACGATTGCAACCGGTGATGAACATTATTATAGAATCGCCGCAAATTTAGTAAGATCTTATAAACAACAATCAAATCCTTCAGTCCCTTTTACACTTTTGGCGGATCGGGATAATGAGTACACAAAAGAATTTGACCAAGTTATCATTCTACCGCACCCCAAAAATAACTACCTTGATAAACTCGAAGTATTTAAGTATCTTCCTTATGATACCAACATCTTTATTGATGCGGATTGCCTTGTATATGGCAATATAGCCCGTTTGTTCGATATCTTTGAAGAATACGACGACTTCTGCTGTTTTGGCAGGGTTCTTCCGCTTGAAGATACAACCGGATGGTTTGAGTTCAAGGACATCGGAGAGCTTCAGAAAAAGGTAGATTATGTTGTTGGTCTGCATGGCGGGATTTATTACATGCGAAAAACGGATTTGTGCCGTAAAGTGCTGGCGGATGCCAAGGAATTCTCGCTGCATTATGAAAAGTATCATTTCAAAGGGAAGTTCCAAAATCCCGGAGATGAACCGGTCGTTGCACTGAGCATGGCGGTAAACCACTGTCATCCGATCCAACACGACAATTCTGTGTTACTGTGTTACTGGGAGCACGAAAATCAATTTGATCTGGACATTTCAAGCGGGATAGCTTTCTGTAAAATGCTTTCTCAGAAAACGGATATTGTGCACTGGGGGACTCGATTTACACATCAGCTTCTTTATCAAAAGGAAGAAGCTGCCCTCAACCTTTTGGTACAAGGGGCGTCCAAATGTCGTATTGCACAATCCAATCGTTCTTATGATCAAAGAATATGGTGCTCGAAAGTGAAAAACTATGTCATTCGAGTCAAGAATAAGTTAAGCAGAATTCTACATACCTTATGAATTTTTATCAAGGAATAAAAATGAACACTACAAAAACTAAATCTGTCCAGCATTATACCCACATAACCTCCAAGCATCGCTGGTACGATCTGAATCTTCGCGAAGTCTGGCAGTACCGCGACTTGATCTGGCTGTTCACGCAGCGAAATTTCGTTGTTAAATACAAACAAACTGTCCTTGGACCGGCGTGGATCTTTTTGAGCCCGTTGATCAGCAGTTTCATTTATGCGTTTGTATTCGGTGGCATTGCCGGCATCGGCACGGATGGTGTCCCCAGCATTCTTTTCTATCTCGCAGGCAATGCGATCTGGACGTATTTTTCGTCCTGTGTCACGCAGAACGCAAGTACTTTTACCACAAACGCCAGTGTTTTCGGCAAGGTGTATTTTCCGCGGCTGACAATGCCTGCATCAAATGTACTTTCATCGATGCTTCAGTTTGGGGTACAGATGCTGCTCGTGCTTGGTTTTCTTTTATATTATGTCATTGCAGGAGCGGTGCATCCTCACTGGGAGGCTTGGCTTCTGGTTCCCGTTGTCCTTTTGCATCTTGGCTTGCTCGGGCTTGGCTGCGGTATCATCATTTCCAGTCTGACGACCAAATACCGCGATCTCTCAATTTTTGTTTCTTTCGGTGTTTCCCTTTGGATGTATATCACTCCTGTTGTATACCCGATGTCTCAACTTGATGACGGCATAATGAAGACTCTGCTGATGCTCAATCCTGTGACGGCTCCGGTTGAGTTGTTCCGATATGCCGTTCTCGGAGTAGGAAGCGTTATGCCGGGATATATTGCGGTCAGCGGTATAATCACAGTGGTATTGCTGATCCTCGGAATTATGATTTTTAATAAAGTTGAAAAGACCTTTATGGATACGGTGTAAAAATGAGAGAAAACAGAGAAGTTGCGATCCAGATTTCTGGTGTGAAAAAGAAATATAAGCTCGGCCAGATCGGCGGTGGTACACTGCAAGGGGACTTGCAGACTTGGTGGGCGAGAGTCCGCGGCAAGGAAGATCCCAACTCCAAGATCGGTCAGGATCAGCGGTTGATCGGACAGACCTTCATGGCGCTGAACGGCATTGACTTGACGGTATACAAAGGAGAAGCGCTGGGTATCATCGGCGGCAACGGTGCGGGGAAGTCTACGCTTCTGAAGCTTCTGTCTCGTGTCACAGCACCCTCGGAGGGTGAGATCGATATCTACGGACGAATTGCGTCCATGCTCGAAGTCGGTACGGGCTTCAACGGCGAAATGACCGGCAGAGAAAATGTCTACATGAACGGCGCGATCCTCGGTATGACTAAAGCTGAGATTGATGCCAAAATGGAGCAGATCATAGAGTTCTCAGAGGTGCGCGAGTTTATCGACACCCCAGTCAAACGGTATTCCTCCGGTATGTACGTCAAGCTGGCATTTTCCGTGGCTGCACATTTGGATTCCGAAATTATGATTATGGATGAGGTATTGGCGGTTGGCGACATGGCGTTCCAGAAGAAGTGTCTGGACAAAATGCGCGATGCTGCCAAGCTGGAGGGCAGAACGGTTCTGTATGTCTCTCATAATATGAATACGATCCGGCAGTTGTGCGACAGATGTGTTGTACTGGATAAGGGGAAGATTGTTTTTGATGGTGATGTAGAAAAGGCAATTGGAATGTATATGGGAATTGCTTATTCTGCAGAGAAAAAACATAATGATTTCTCGATACGTGAATATGATCCCTGGATTACGAGTAATATAAAAATTAATTATTTGGATGTGGAAGGGGAAAGTAATAATGTCCTGTTTGGCAATAATTTCGTTTTTTCATTAAATTTCATGTGTACGAAAAATATTGAAAACCTATGTTTCAGACTAACGATACTATTGCCTGACAGAACGGCTGTTGCTACATCGACAACATCTGAAATAACAACAACTGCGGGAGAAACATATCAGAAGACATATGATTTGGATATATCACAGATTGCGCCTGGAAAATATATAATGCAGATTGTTGCATTTCAGCCTACCGGATATGGATCGCAGGTCAGACATGATTATGTGCCTCACGCTGTTTCATTTAGTGTATATACAAATCAGCAATTACATAATTTCGAATGGAATAGAAGGGCTTGGGGAGATCATGTTTTGCCTACTGCACGGGAGAACATTTAATGAACCTTTTTCAAAAAATTAAAAGTGGTTTTCAAATATTAAGAAAACAAGGGTTTGTTGCTTTCATAGATCTTGCATGGCTGAAAATTTTATATATCATGCCGCTGAAAAACATCATGGTGTTTGAATGTGAGAGTGATATGGATGACAATCCTCGCGCTCTGTATGAATATATGATCAATAATAGTTATAACCGAAAGATCAAACTTGTTTGGCTTGTTAATGACACAGAGTTTTGTAAAAAAACGTTTAGAAAGAAAAATGTAGTATTTATAAACAGACATGATAAAGCGTTTTTTAATAGAAGCGTTTTAAATTATTATTTGAACATTGCAAAATGGCTTATTTTTTCTCATCCTTATTGGTTTTACAAAAACAAAGAAAACCAGACTGTAATTCATATAGGTCACGGAACCCCAATAAAACAATCATCGAAGTGTTTTGACTCAACATGCTTCGATTGGATGCCAATTCCTTCAGAATCTGTGGTAAATTGGTATACTCAGTTTTGGTGTTGTGATGCATCAAAAACCTTTATCTGTGGATTGCCAAGAAACGACCTGTTAAAGAACGGTTCTTCTGTAAAAGAAAGTATTTACAAAAAAATGAACTGGGATTTTGTTGATGCAAAGACAATCATGTGTATGCCTACTTTCAGGCAATCTAAAAACCGGGACGACAGTAGTGAAATTGATGAATATTCATTGGGAGTTGTAGAAAATGACCAGCAATTCTATGAACTGAATCAATATTTACACAGCAACAACATTCATTTGATTGTAAAAATTCATCCTTTACAAAAAATCGAATGCCTGAAACCTATCAAAGCGAGTAATATTCATTATGTTCAGAACAGAGATTTGCTATATAACAATGTAATGTTATACGAACTGATTGGATGCTGTGACGCCTTGGTTAAAGATGTCTCTTCGGTTGTGTTTGATTTTTTATTGGTTAATCGTCCGGTGGCTTTTTTCATGAATAATTATCTAGGGTATAGCCGAGGATATCTTTTGGATGATCCTACCGAATTCATGCCTGGGAAAAAGATACTTACATTTGAAGAATTAAAAGAATTTTTAGACGATCTTCATTCAAATATTGATAAATACGAAAGCGCCCGTATTGCGGTTAATGAATATGTTAATGGAAAAAAACAATATTGTTATTGCGAAGAACTATTGAAATGGCTTGATATACAGCTGTAAATATGAAAGGAAATGAAAAATGAAAGCGCTTATTCTTGCTGCAGGTCTGGGATCCCGGCTTGCTCCGTTGACTGATAAATATCCTAAAGCAATGGTGCCTGTAAATGGAGTTCCTATTATATATAAACAAATAGATAATTTAATTGCAAACAAAGTTTTTGACATTACAGTTGTTTCCGGATATAAAGCGAATTATTTGAAACAGAGAATAAATGAAATATATCCGGATGTACATTTTATTGAGAATTTTGATTATGTTTCAACAAATAACATGTATTCAGCCTACTTGGCTCGTTATGCGATGCGCGATTCGGATTTTTTAATGATGAATGCAGATGTTTTTTACGATAAAACAGTACTGACTTCATTGATTGCTTGTGACGCGCCAAATGCGATTGTTACTGATATTGGTTTGTATAACGATGAATCTATGAAGGTCATTGAACGTAACGGACGAATTGTTCAGATTTCAAAAACTATATCAGCAGAAGATGCATTGGGGTGTTCTATTGATGTGTATAAGTTTTCCCGTATAGGCGGCCAGATGTTTTTTGATATGTGTACCGATTACATTGAAAAAGAACATATATTGAATAAATGGAGTGAAGTTGCCTTAAATGATATTCTTGAGATAATTGAATTTAAAGCTTGTCCACTAAACGGTCGATGGTATGAAATTGATAATTTTGAAGATTTGCAAAAAGCAGAGGTTATGTTTAAAGAATAATTGGGAGTAAAATATGATACCAAAAACAATACATTACTGTTGGTTCGGAGGTAATCCCAAACCTAAACTTGCTGAAAAGTGTATCAAAAGCTGGAAGAAATACTGCCCGGATTATGAAATCATCGAATGGAATGAGGACAATTTCGATATTTCTTCATGTCCGCTTTATGTCCGTCAAGCGTATGAACTGAAAAAGTGGCCTTTTGTGACAGACTATGTTAGGCTCAAAGTGGTGTACGATCACGGTGGTATCTATATGGATACAGATGTGGAGTTGAAGAAAAGTCTGGATTCCTTATTAGAATATCAAGCCTATTTTGGCTTTGAAAAAGGAAAATATATCGCTACTGGTCTTGGTTTTGGCGCTGAAGCAGGTGCGAATATTTTAGTCGATTTGATGAAAGATTATTATGATATATCATTTATACTATCAGATGGATCGATTGATAGAACTCCCTGCCCCAAAAGAAATACACAGACATTCCAAAAATGGGGATTAAAGCTAGATGATAACCGACAAATACTTAGGGAAGAAATATTAATCCTTCCAACAATTTATCTTTGTCCTATCGATTATGAAACGAGGTTGATGAGATATTCTATGAAAACAATATCCATACATTGGTTTGCTGCTGCATGGCAAACGGAACAGGAAAAAGAGTGGTGGAAGATTAAGCAAAAACGTAATCGAAAATGGAAAATGAACGATACTATCATACACCTACCGAATCGATTGGTTTGTAAGCTTCTTGGAGTAGAAAAATATGAGAAGGTGAAACATTTTTTTGAAAATTTTTAAAACAACATAACAGAAAGGAAATATTCCATGCCCAAAATTAGTGTGATAGTACCTGTATATCAGGTTGAAAAGTACATATATCATTGTGTGAATAGTATTTTGGCACAGACTTTTTCTGATTATGAGCTTATTCTGGTGGATGATGGAAGTCCAGACAAATGCGGAGATATCTGTGATAAATACGCATCTAAAGATCGTCGCATCCGAGTGATTCATCAAAACAATCAAGGGCTTTCTGCAGCGAGAAATAACGCCGTACAAATAGCCACTGCTGAATGGATATTGTTTGTTGATAGTGATGATCAAATTCACGCTCAAATGTTGGAACACATGTATAATGCAATTGAAATGAGTCACGCTAATATCTGTGTATGCTCTGTGGCAGAAAGCGAAACTGCACCGGCATCGTTTTTACATACCGTAATAAATAGATTTTCTTCATGGAATTATTCACAAGAAGAAATTTTAAGGCTTTACCACACTGGAAAACAAAAATATTGGATAGCATGTGCAAAAATGGTGAGAAAAGAAATTCTGCAAAAATTTCCTTTTACACTCGGGAGAATACATGAGGACAATGCAGTTGTTTTCAAATGGTTTCATGAAGCAAAAACAATAGCGGAAATGGATTATTCATATTATTTTTATAGGATCAATCAATCTGGGATTACTCAAAGTCCGTTTTCATTAAAAAAATTGGATTTATTATGGGCGTTGCAGGAACAAATTGTATTCTATGATACTATCGGATTTGAGAACATGAAAAAGCAGGTAGTTGCTTACTATCTCAAAGTTGGCAGCTGGTATTTGCCTAAAGTGTGTGATTTGCTGCATGATAGAAAGAAGGCTGCAGAAATTCGTCATACCATGCGTAAGTACATGTGCCAATTTGATTTGGACCAATTACCGCTAACGAGCGAGGAAAAGGATCTTATTCGGTTAGTTACACCCTCAATTGCTAAAAGAATTAAACGAAAGATAGGTAAAATGTTGAAAATACATACAAACTAGCACACAAGAATCGGATTCATATAATGTGACTCTGGAGAATAACGGAAAGAGTAAAGCATAACTGGAAAAACCATACTTTCAGGGGCATTAGGTGAGACAACATGAAAGAGTTGATGATAAAAATTATCAAAAAGCTTCATCTACAGAAGATTGCATATGCTCTTTGCATGCTGTTTGTGCAAAAAAATGATCATTGCAATTTAGTTGATGCTAGAAAGCGATTAGAAGCATTTTCTCCGGATCCGGTAGGCTGTGCCCATGTCCAAAACAGAATATTGGAACCAGAGTGCGATCTTACAATTATTATTCCTGCGTATAATGTAGAAACATATATTGAAGAGTGTTTGAATTCTGTTGTCAATCAAAAAACGAAGTATTCTTTCCGTGTAGTTGTTGTGAATGATGGATCGACAGATCTTACCGGAAATGTATTGGAGCAATATTCAATTTATGATAGTATTACTATTTTAACGAAAAAAAACGGTGGGGCAGCAAAGGCCAGAAACTGTGCGCTGGAACATATAAAAAGCAAGTATCTTATGTTTTTGGATGCGGACATTGTGGAAGGTGGATATTATACTTTTACTGGTTCCGATAAGAAGTATCACGCTCCTATGTGTGATGCAGGTATTTATAATAGCGCATATGGAGTGATCTCCGGTTTTACGTGTATGAAGGTACTGAAAAGTGATTTGTTTGCTTCGGTAGTCTTTCCAGAAGGGTATTGATTTGAAGATTCCATTATGGCCATGATAATTTTTCCACAAGTGAAACGTGCGGTACGGATCAATGATGTGGTTTATGGGTATCGGATGAATCAAAGTGGTAGCACAGCGCAGGTGAAAAAATCCGTAAAGAGTGTGGATTCATATTGGATCGTAGAACAACTACTGAAAGATTTGGCAACAATGAACATACCCGTTACAAATGAAATATATCAGCAGCTTCTGCATCAAGGGCAACTCTGTTATTTACGGAATCAAAATCAACCAAAAGACATTCAAGAAGCGCTGTTTATTCTATTTTCGGATTTGTTAAAAAGAAACTACACAAGAATTGAGGCAAATGATTCATGGCTATTAAAATTAGAGCAATCATTACTTACCTGCAACTACACGCAATATAGACTTGTCTGTACTTTGATGGAATAAGAGTTTCAACATTTGTTAAAAGGTAATTGTTAGAGGTGCGATTTGAACTGTGAGTATCAATATTTACATAAATTGCTTTGCGCTTATCTGCAAGAGTATGAGGTAAAATCTAATCTAGATATTGACTGGCAAAAGCTGATACACTTGGCGCACATCCATAATGTTCTCGGTATCCTCGGCTACATGACCATGAAATACCCCATTTGCCCGGACGAAAACCTTCGAAGATCTCTGCGCCAGATTTGTCTGAATACGATCAGTGTTTATACAAATCGAGCAAACAAAATGGGCGTATTGATCCAGCAATTGAATCAGGCTGGGATCGACCATATCCTCATGAAGGGCTATATAATACGAGAGTATTATCCTGTGCCGGAGATGCGTACTTTTGGAGATATTGATTTTGTGATCCGACAGGAAGACCGTGAAAAGACTCATGCGCTGATGCTGGGACTTGGTTATCAACCTAAAAATGATTGGGAACCGGTATATAGTTATGTGCGAGAAGATGAGTTTTATGAAATCCACAGCGATATCATGGAGGTGGATGTGTCGGACAAGGCAGATTATAAAGGGTATTTCCGGCAGATGTGGACTTATGCGCAGCTGATGGAAGGACATACCTATCACTTCACGCCGGAGTTTCACTTTCTGTATTTGATTGCTCATCTTGCCAAGCATGTGCAAAGTGCCGGAGCTGGGATAAGAATGTATCTTGACATAGCAGCATTTCTTCAGCACTTCGAAAATACGCTGAATTGGGATTTCATTCAGAAAGAACTCCATGCGCTAAAACTTGAAGTGTTTACTGATACAATAATGACTGCTGTTGAGGAATGGTTCGGTGCAACATGTCCCTTTCAACATCAAAGACCGGAGCCCGCTGTTATGAACGAATTTTGTAATTTCACAATGGAAGCGGGAATATTTGGAAAGTACAACCGTGAAACAGCGATTAATACCCTGAAACGTGAATCGGATCATAAAAGCCGGTTTAGTACATTTGTAAGTCGAGCATTCCCTTCCGCCGAAACAATCAAAACGAGATATACTTACTTGCAGGATAAACCATGGCTACTTCCTGCTGCGTGGGTACATCGATTCATCAAGACAAAGCGTAGTTTCATTGTACATGCTCATGAGGCTCATGTATTGATGACTGCAGATGGGGAAGAAGTCCGACGGCTGCAGACTCTTATGCAAAAAATTGGACTGTGAAATATAAAATATTTTGCGCGAAAATATTTTGCCGGATTTTTCAGTAAAATAGATTAATCCCGATTAAATGAGTGAAAATCATTTATCATGAAAAATAGAACAGGAGACACCACCATGGACTTCATCCACCACATCCTCGATATCTGGCCGGAGCCGCGTGAAGCTGCGCCGCGCTTTATCAACGAATCCTGGCTGATCGACAGTACCGTTGATATTGTTCCGGACAAACGCACCCCGCCGGAGGCAGAGGAGGACAACATCCGCATCTATGTCCCGCTGGATCTGAACAAAAAAGCCATCCTGCGCCGACTGGATGAGATCATCGAACAGTATGGCGATGCAACCGAGGAAAACGAAATGGAATATTCGATTGCGGTTGAGCGTCTGTTTATGCAGGTGGAAGTATACGACCAGTACTGGTATGTGCGGCATCTGCCATCCGATCGAGAGGCGCAGAGACACAGCGAGAAGTGCGTGTCGCTTGTTAAGGAGATCATCGGCCGGCTGGAAAACATTGTTGATATTGATTCGGAATATTTCCCGTTTGATGTTATCCGGGATCTGAAAAAAGAGTATCTCGGAATGGAAGCGGATTGAATCGGTAAAACAGAGTACACTTAACGCATAGTCTGTTCCGATGTCACGCTCCGGATCGACCACACGGACGGACAGAATCGTCCATGGTGACGGGGTTATGCCATTCGTGCCGCATGTGTAACACAAGATAAGCTTGTGCTTGATGGGACTGAATAATAATTAGCGCAGCCTGCTATCGCAATTCAAAAATTGATTTTTCCTAAAACCTTGCGTTTGTTGTGGTTTTCTGCTACAATAAATATGAAAACGATATCAGCGAAGGGAGATCATCATGAAACGCAATTTCTTTCAAACGCTATGTGCAATGACTGTATTACTTGGCATTGGCAGCACACTGCTGTCCTGCGGTGACCATGCTGCGGATCCGGCAAATACAGAAACTGCAGCCGATACACAAACGGCTGTCGGAACGGAAGCGGTGACAGAGGACGCCACGGTACAAAACCTTGCGTCACTTAGTGAGCTTGATTTCGGCGGGGCACAGTTCCGCATTTCCACGCTCGACCGCAATTCCTTTGAGATTTTTTCCGAAGCCGAGAACGGAGAGGTCTGCAACGATGCGATCTTTGCCCGCAACCGTCTGGTCGAGGAAACACTCAACGTGAAGATCACGCCGATTCTGACAACGACCGAATCGGAGTCTGACCACCATTCGCAGGTCAACAATATCACCAAGAGCGTACAGGCAGGCGAGGACTATTGTGATATCGCGGCACTGTTTGTCTACCGTGCCGGAACACCGATCATCAACGGTATTTTCCGCAGCTGGGATGAGATCCCGCATGTCGATTTTTCACAGCCGTGGTGGATTACCCGCGCCAATGAAGCATTCCGGATTGCAGGGAAGCAGTACCTTGCGGTCGGCGATCTTGCTGTTACCAACATGCTGATGACATACGGTACGTTCTTCAACAAGCGCCTCGTCGAAAACTATGACATCCCGGATCTTTATCAGACGGTGCTTGACGGCAAGTGGACGATCGATTTGCTGGATACATACGCCAAAACCGGATATGCAGACCTGAACGGCAACGGTGCCATTGACGAAAATGACCAGTTTGGTTATACAGGGGAATCAATCATCAACTGTGACGTTATGCTGGCATCGTTTGAACAGAAAGTAATTGAGATGGATGCGGACGGTCTTCCTCATGTGGTGATCAATACACCGCGAACCGTTTCCGCCGTGGAAAAGATTTATTCTCTGTTCTGGGAAAACGAAGCAAGCTGGATCGTCGATACATGGATGGATGAGCTCCCGATCTTTGCATCCGGCAGGGCGATGTTTATCACGACATACCTTGATAATGCATTCAATCAGTTCCGCGATATGGAGGATGCTTACGGAATTCTGCCATTCCCGAAATTTGATGAAGCGCAGAAGGACTATCTGTCCGATGCCCGTGACCAGTATTCCGTGCTCTGTATTCCCGTCACGGCGCAGAACAGCGAGCTGATCGGTGCGGCCACCGAGGCGATGAACATTGCAAGCAACGGAATCGTGTACCCGGCTTATTACGAAACCGCGCTCAAGAGCAAGTATGTCAGCGATTCGGAATCGGTCGTGATGATCGACCTTCTGATGCAGGGCAGAAACTACGATTTCTCCATTCTGCACGGCGCGGAGCTGAATGCACTGCCGTACATCGTGCGCAATCTGATCACCGGAAAGAAGAAAGATTTTGCGTCGACCTATGCGAAAATGGAGAGCGGTGTGGAAAAGAAGCTGCAGGCACTGACAGAAGCCTATCAGAATCTGCCGTAATCGGAGGGTGCCATAAACATGGATGAACTGAAATTTCTTCATTTTTGCCCGGACGACGGGTATTTCGGTGACCCGATGCCAGTCTATCACAATGGGATCTATCACATTTATTATACAAAGCTGTACCGCGGCGGCAAGCCGATGAGCTGGGGACATATCTCCACGCCGGACTTTATCCATTATTCCGAGCATCCCGATCCGTTTGATGCACTTTCTGCGGCGGCATCGGATGTACCTGTGGAAATGCGTCGTGTCCCGTTCAACACCGGCTGCGTATATGCAGACAAAGACGGCATTTTTCACGCATTCTATGCAGGCCGTGATGCAGAGGGCGCACTGTGCATGATGCATGCCCGCTCCTCGGACGGAATCACATTTTCCGAATACGGGGAAATATGCTTTTACCGCCCAAGTGCACCTGACAGCGGATACCGGCAGGACGGAACATGGCGCGATCCGTTTGTCTTCTATGATGACGATGCACGGCTGTACCGCATGGTATTCTGTGCCAAAGCACCGGAGGCGGCGGATCATCCCGACTGTTATGCGGGCGTCATCGGACAGGCCGTTTCGGAGGATCTGGAGCACTGGACGTGTCTTGCGCCGATGTCCTTGCGCGGGATTGGCATGACCATGGAATGTCCGGAAATCTTTCGGTACGATGACCGTTGGGTTCTGATCTATTACTGGCACGAAACGCGGTTCCGTACCTCCGAATCGTACGACGGTCCGTGGGAGCGCGGGGATGTCATTTCACCCGACCGGTTTGATTTTATGGCGGCACGCCATATGTACGACGGTGAAAAGCATTATCTGGTCGGCTGGCTGCCGAGACGCAGCTGCGACTGCATGGAACGCATCTGGGGCGGCAATATGCTCTGTGTCCGCGAGCTTTCCTTTGCGGACGGAAGAACGCCGCAGACAAGGTTTGTCGGTTCGCTGGAAACGGTATTTTCCGAAAAAGATCCTGCGGTCACCGCAGAAAATGCGGTTTTGTGCGGACCCGGCTGGCGTGTCAGAGGGGATACGTTGTATGCATCGTCGTCCATCGGCGGAACCATGGCGGCATTCCCGACACTGCCCGATGTCTGCAGGATCTCATTCGATATTGCGATGACGGACATGCACGGTCTTGTCGATCTCTTCCTCGGTACCCATTCCGCTTATTCAACGGAAAAAGAGTATCTTGATGAGGGGTATGTCCTGATGCTGGATGCTGCAGAGGGCATGATCCGCCTGCGCCGTCATTATATGTGGGATCAGCGCAACGATATCGCGGTGATGCCGTATTCGTACGCACCGTCGAAGCCGATCCATCTGGATATCCTGCGGGATCGCGGCATTCTGGAAATCTGTGTAGACAGGAAACAGACGATGGTGTCCAGAACACTTTCCGATGCACCGGGAGGACTTGCGATTTCCGTGCAGGATACCGATGCATCTGTGACGGGATTGGCCGTCTATACGATGGTTCATGAGAGTCAGGATATGCAGACTGTCTGATCAATGACGATTGTTATGGCAGACAGGGAATTGCCATGACCAAGTACATTGAGTCACCCCCGGTCAGCGAGGACATAATATCCGGCCAGCAAGGACATAATGTCCGGCCGGGACACTTTTCAACAGAGAAAAAACCGCCTGTGCGCCATTTACGGCAGCCGCAGGCGGTGTCTGTTTTGATCTGCTTCTTTACAAGCAGTATTATTATTATGATGATGATTTATAAGTAAGCACCAAATAACCCCTGTCTCCTCCAAGAAGTAAGCACCAAATAACCCCTGTCTCCTCAAAGAACCACATTCATTGTACAATATTCACATATCTCCAAACACTCTCATGTAGCAACTGAAAAATAGACCGTCTGCCAAACACTCCGATAGAGTAAATGGGACGTCTCAATTTGTTGCAAATACTCTATGAGAGTTGTTTGGAGACGAACAAAGGAGAGTCACCATGAATGAAATGACAAGAACAATCGAAGAAATGAAAGA
>JAFTLK010000022.1 GCA_017455975.1 Clostridia bacterium
CACCGACACCGAGGCGGTTTACGTCGCAGGTGCGAAAATCAAGGACGGCGTTCTTGTGACCGGCGGCGGACGTGTACTCGGTGCGGTTGCGGTCCGCGACACACTGAAAGAAGCCATTGACGCGGCGTATGTCGTCGCAGACGGCGTTCAGTTTGCAAACAAGTATATGCGCCATGACATCGGTCAGCGCGCCCTCGCTGCAAAGAACTGACATTTTGTACAATCGAAAGGAATCAGATAACAGATATGGTATATCGCGTATTTGTAGAAAAAAAGCCTGCACTGGCAGGTGAAGCGCGTTCGCTTCTCTCCGACCTCAAAACGCTGCTCGGAATGGACGGTCTGACCGGACTTCGCATGTTCAACCGTTACGACGTCGAAAACATCGATGCCGATCTCTTTGCGTATGCAAAGCAGGTCGTCTTCTCCGAACCGCAGCTGGACATCACCTATGACGAGCTGCCCTGCGTCCCCGGTGCATCTGTTTTCGCAGTTGAGTATCTGCCCGGTCAGTTTGACCAGCGCGCAGACTCCGCTGCTCAGTGTATCCAGATCCTCTCCCAGGGCGAACGTCCCGACGTCCACTCCGCAAAGGTTTACATCGTCGAAGGCACCGTTTCCGAGGATGATCTTGCCCGCATCAAGCAGTATGTCATCAACCCTGTCGAAAGCCGTGAAGCTTCGATGGAAAAGCCCGAAACCCTGAAGGTCGAATACGAAATCCCGACCGAGGTCGAAACCCTCGACGGCTTCTGCTCCATGGATGACGATGCTCTGGCAGCATTTGTCAAGGCAAAGGGTCTTGCAATGGATCAGGATGACCTGCGCTTCTGCCGCGACTACTTCAAGAACGAAGAACACCGCGACCCCACCATCACCGAAATCCGCATGATCGACACCTACTGGTCCGACCATTGCCGTCATACCACGTTCCTCACCACCATCGACTCCGTCAAGTTTGACGATCCGCTGCTCGAGGCGACCTACAACGATTACGTTGCGACCCGTGCGGAGCTCGGCAGAACCAAGCCGATCAATCTGATGGACATCGGTACGCTCGCCGCAAAGTATCTGCGCAGCGTCGGCAAGCTCGACAAGCTCGATGAATCCGAGGAAATCAATGCGTGCACCGTCAAGATGCAGATCGAAGTGGAAGGTCAGATGGAAGACTGGCTGCTCCTCTTCAAGAACGAAACCCATAACCACCCGACCGAAATCGAACCGTTCGGCGGTGCGGCTACCTGTATCGGCGGCGCGATCCGTGACCCGCTGTCCGGCCGTTCCTACGTCTATGCGGCAATGCGTGTCACCGGTGCCGCTGACCCGACTGTTCCCGTTTCCGAAACGATGGCAGGTAAGCTCCCGCAGAGAAAGATCGTCACGACGGCTGCTGCGGGCTACTCCTCCTACGGTAACCAGATCGGCCTTGCTACCGGTCAGGTCGATGAACTCTACAACCCCGGCTACGCGGCAAAGCGTATGGAGATCGGCGCGGTTATCGCTGCGGCTCCCGCAGAAAATGTCCGCCGTGAATGCCCCGAACCCGGCGATATCGTCATCCTGCTCGGCGGCCGTACCGGTCGTGACGGCTGCGGCGGTGCTACCGGCTCCTCCAAGTCCCACACTGAGGAATCCCTGACCTCCTGCGGCGCAGAAGTTCAGAAGGGTAATGCTCCTGAGGAGCGCAAGCTGCAGCGTCTGTTCCGCAACCCGGATGCAACCAGGATGATCAAGCGCTGCAACGACTTCGGTGCAGGCGGTGTCTCCGTTGCCATCGGTGAGCTTGCTGACGGTCTGGCAATCAACCTCAATGCTGTTCCCAAGAAGTACGACGGTCTGGACGGCACGGAACTGGCAATCTCCGAATCCCAGGAACGTATGGCAGTTGTCGTTGCGGCTGAAGACGTTGACGCATTCTGCGCGATCGCGACCTCCGAAAACCTCGAAGCAACCGTTGTTGCAGAAGTGACCGAGGCTGCCCGTCTGACCATGAAGTGGAACGGCAAGACCATCGTCGATCTGTCGAGAACCTTCCTCAACTCCAACGGTGCGGAAAAGCACATCGACATCGCACCCGCAAAGACCGAATGCTACGCAAAGACTGTTTCCGGTTCCTTTACCGACAACATGAAGGCGCTTGCAGGCGACCTCAACGTCTGCTCCAAGCGGGGGCTTTCCGAGCGCTTTGACTCCACCATCGGCGCCGGTACCGTTATGATGCCCTTCGGCGGCAAGCATCAGCTGACCCCGAACCAGGCAATGGTCAACCTGATCTCCGTTGAAAAGAAGCACACCAAGGCTTGCTCCTACATGGCATGGGGCTACAATCCCGATATCGCCATGAAGAGCCCCTATCATGCATCCTATCTCGCAGTCGTCGAATCCGTTTCCAAGCTGATCGCAGCTGGTGCGGACAAGACCGACGTTTACCTGACCTTCCAGGAATATTTTGAAAAGCCCGGCCGCGATCCCAAGCGTTGGGGCAAGCCGCTGTCTGCACTGCTCGGTGCATTCCGTGCGCAGAAGTCCCTCGGTTACGCGGCAATCGGCGGTAAGGACTCCATGTCCGGCTCGTTTGAACACCTCGATGTTCCGCCGACCCTCGTTTCCTTCGCTGTCACCACCGGCAACACCGATGAAGTCATCACCCCCGAATTCAAGGAAGCCGGCCATAAGGTCATCCTCATGAAGCCCCAACTCGGTGAAGACGGTCTGCCCACCGCAGAATCCCTGCTGGCACTCTACGATAACGTCACCAAGCTCATGCGCGACGGCAAGGTCGCAGCCGCTTACACGCCCACCTACGGCGGCGTTGCGGAAGCTGTCATGAAGATGGCATTCGGTAACGGCATCGGCTTCGCTTATGACAAGAAGTTCCCGATCGAGGAAATGTTCGGCTACAACTACGGCGCATTCCTGCTGGAGCTGACCGGAAGAACACCTTGCGGTGCAGTCGTTGTCGGTACGACCACCGATGACGGCAAGATCTCCTGCGGCAAGGAAGCACTGGAGCTGTCCGACCTGCTCGCCATTTACGAAGGCAAGCTTGAGGGCGTCTTCTCCTGCAACATCCACCACGATCAGGAAGAGCATGAAATCCCGACGTTCTCCCATATCGCACAGTCCCGCGTCGCACCGAAGATCGCTGTCGCAAAACCGCGCGTTCTGATCCCCGTCTTCCCGGGTACCAACTGTGAATTCGACTCCGCAAAGGCATTTGCCGATGCAGGCATCGAACCCGAAATCTTCGTCATCAACAACCTCTCCGGCGCATCCATTGCAGAGTCCGTCAATGTCTTTGCAAAGAAGGTCGGCGAGTCCCAGATCATCTTCGTTCCCGGCGGCTTCTCCGGCGGTGACGAACCGGACGGCTCGGGTAAGTTCATCACGGCATTCTTCCGTGCAGGCGCTGTCAAGGAAGCGGTCACCGATCTGCTTGACAACCGCGACGGTCTGATGGCAGGTATCTGCAACGGCTTCCAGGCACTCATCAAGCTGGGCCTCGTTCCCTACGGTAAGATCATCGACACCGACGAATCCTGCCCGACGCTGACGTTCAACACCATCGGCCGTCACCAGTCCCGCATCGTCCGCACCCGCATCGCTTCCAACAAGTCCCCGTGGCTCGCAGAACGCGAAGTCGGCGACGTCATTTCCGTTCCGATCTCCCACGGTGAAGGCAGATTCCTTGCATCGGATGACTGCATCAAGGCGCTTGCCGAAAACGGTCAGATCGCAACGCAGTATGTCGACCTTGACGGTGTTCCCACCGCTGACATCCACTTCAACCCGAACAACTCCGCTTGCGCAATTGAGGGTATCACCTCTCCCGACGGCCGCGTCTTCGGTAAGATGGGTCACTCCGAGCGTATCGGCGAAGGTCTTTACAAGAACGTTGAAGGCAACTTCGACCTAGGCATGTTCCGCGCAGCAGCGAAGTATTTTAAAATTTAAGTATATGCTGAAGAATCCATGGAGAGAACACTAAGATGATGGTTCGCAGTTGAAAACCTTCTCCCGGGAGAAGGTGGATTTTCGGTATTTTTGCTCCTGCGAAAATATCGAAAAGACGGATGTGGGTCATTTCTTTCCCAGAAATCAATACATGATACCGAAGAAACCCACATCCGTCACACCTGCGGCGTGACACCTTCTCCCAGGAGAAGGTTTGGAGTCGTGCTATCATCACCTTGATTTTCTCTCCAATGAAGGATCACCTCATATGCATTCTTCAACACAAAGAGGATACAACAATGATGACAGATATTGAAATCGCACAATCCGTAGAAATGCGCCCGATTCTGGAAATTGCCGCAAACGCAGGCATTCCGACCGAGGATCTGGAGCTTTACGGCAAGTATAAGGCAAAGATCCCGCTGACCCTGCTTGACGAATCCAAGCCGGACGGCAAACTCGTCCTCGTCACCGCGATCACACCGACCGCTGCAGGCGAGGGCAAGACCACAACCACCATCGGTCTGGCTGACGGTCTGCGCAAGATCGGCAAAAATACCGTTGTCGCACTGCGTGAACCGTCTCTCGGTCCGGTCTTCGGCGTCAAGGGCGGTGCTGCCGGCGGCGGCTGGGCACAGGTCGTTCCGATGGAGGACATCAACCTGCACTTCACCGGTGACTTCCATGCCATCGGTGCGGCAAACAACCTGCTCGCGGCTATGCTCGACAACCATATCCAGCAGGGCAACGCGCTCGGCATCGACCCCAGAAAGATCACCTGGAAGCGCTGCGTCGACATGAACGACAGACAGCTCCGTTTCGTCGTCGACGGTCTCGGCGGCAAGGTCAACGGTATGCCGCGTGAGGACGGCTTTGACATCACGGTCGCATCCGAAATCATGGCTGTTTTCTGCCTTGCTACCTCCATTTCCGACCTCAAGGAACGCCTGTCCCGCATGGTCGTTGCCTACACCTATGACGACAAGCCTGTCACTGCAGGTGACATCAAAGCGGTCGGTGCCATGGCGGCTCTGCTCAAGGATGCCATCAAGCCGAACCTCGTGCAGACGCTCGAAGGCACACCCGCCATCGTTCACGGCGGTCCGTTTGCAAACATCGCACACGGCTGCAACTCCGTCATCGCAACCCGCATGGCAATGAAGCTCGGTGATTACGCGATCACGGAAGCAGGCTTCGGTGCGGATCTCGGTGCGGAAAAGTTCCTCGACATCAAGTGCCGCATGGCTGGTCTGAAGCCGTCCGCAGTTGTCGTTGTCGCAACCGTCCGCGCGCTGAAGATGCACGGCGGTCTTGACAAGAAGTCCCTCGGCACGGAAGATCTCGGCGCTCTTGAAAAGGGTCTGCCGAACCTGCTCCGCCACGTTTCCAACATGAAGAACGTTTACGGTCTGCCATGCGTTGTCGCGCTGAACCGCTTCCCGACCGACACCGATGCGGAAATCGCCTGTGTCATGGAAAAGTGCCGTGAGCTCGGCGTCAACACCGTTCTGTCCACGGTCTGGGCAGAAGGTGGCAACGGCGGCGTAGCCCTTGCGGAAGAGGTCGTTCGCCTCTGTGAGGAAGAAAACAACTTCGCATTCAGCTACGATACTTCCCTCTCCATCCCCGAAAAGATCGAAACGATTGTCAAGCGCGTATACGGCGGTGACGGCATCTCCATTCTTCCCGCCGCAAAGAAGCAGATCGACACGCTCGTTGCCAACGGATTTGGCAATCTGCCCATCTGCATGGCAAAGACGCAGTATTCCTTCTCCGATGATCCGACCAAGCTCGGTGCACCCGAGAACTTCACCGTCACCATCAAGAATGTCCGCGTTTCCGCAGGTGCGGGATTTGTGGTCGTTCTGACCGGCGACATCATGACCATGCCCGGTCTGCCCCGCGTTCCCGCAGCAGAGGCAATTGATGTGACCGAGGACGGTAAGATTGTAGGTCTGTTCTAAATCATAGCCTCTCCCACCGGGAGATGGTGTCCGAAGATGCCTATGGCATCTTCATGGAGAAAGCTGTGCTTTCTCCGGCTGACGGAGAGGGTTTGCGAATTTGGCAGTTTTTCCCTCTCAGTCACTTCGTGACAGCTCTCCCAAAGGGCGAGCCTTTGCGGTGTGCGCAGCAAATCAAATAGTTCAGGCTGATGTATCACGGTACATCAGCCTGTTGTTTTCTTATTTTGGCGGACAGCACAAAATTTCATCCTGTCCGAATACGTTTTCTCCGCTGTAAACGGTCAGATCCAGATAGTTTACAATATACTTGCAGATATCCCGATCAGGATCGACATGAATCTCCACGAGATTTTCGCCGTCATAGCCGCCGCGGTCATATGGCTCCCAATGGGTTCCGGCAGCGGAGGTCAGCGGATTTTTCAGAACCACGCGCAGCTCCCCGTCTTCCAACGCCGCGTCAAAGTATTGCAGAAAAACAGGATCGCCCATTGCCGCAACCAACCCGTCCTGCTCCTTGTCCCCCACAAATACCACACGGCAGACATTGCCAAGCTCGACGTAAATTCGTTTATAATCAGGCGCATAAAAGGCATTTCCCTTGGTACTGACACCGACAGCGCTGTCATTTGCCTGTTTTTCGCCGAACAACACACCGATCGGAACCGCAAAAATCTCCGCAAGTGTGGGAAACAGCGTTACGTCAGGATACCCGATGCCGCACTCCCATTTGCTGACCGACTGCGGCGAAATCCCGATTTTCTCTGCAAGCACGGTCTGTGACCAGCCGTTTTTCCGTCGCAGCTCCGCGATAATATTGCAGAATCGCTGAAGATCGTATTGCATAAGTATGACCATAACTTTCACATAGTGAAAGTTTCCTTTCTCGTGGATTTGTGGCTGGTTTTGCAACGCAAAATCGTTGTAAAAAACAACGAAAGCCGCAAAACACTGTTTGAAAATTCATTTTCAAACATCACTCCTCTCGTTCTGCTTCTATTATACCACAATCAGTCGTGTATGGCAATCACCGCTCAGTTGTTACGGTTTGCTTCCTCGGCATATTCCCGCATACGGTTCTGCAGTGCAAGAAATCTTGCATCCTCACGCAGGAAATCAAAACAAACCCACGAAAAATGCTCCAGAAAACAGTCACAGGTATTGCCGGTGTAATTTTTACTGCCGCTGCGCGGATCAAATGTCAGACGGTTGACAAGCGGTGACTGATAACGGACAGGCTCACCGTTTGACGTGTATTCCGTATCCTGGATGCTCCATGCAACGCACTGCTCCAACGCTTCCAGTGTTTTTTCGGTATCCTGCACCTTTGCATAAGCCGATGCAATCCCGGAATAAGCCATAGCAATCGACCATGCATGACCGAGCAGACAACCGTCCGGATGCAGCAGCCGGAACAGATCAATCCCAAGCTGATATGCCGCCACGGTTTCCTCGGTGGTAACGCCGTCTTTCGTTATCATTTCGATTGCCGTCCATCCGGCTGTCCTCAAAAGCTCCGTCAGATACTCCTGACACGCCTTGATGCCTTCCTCACCCTCAAGTACATCCGAGCGTAAATCCTCGCGCGTGGAGTGTAGACTGCCGCCCATTTCGGCGTACTTCAAGGCTTCATCTTTTTCATGACGGCGGGAATGCACCTGACAGAGTGTATAGATCGCACCCTCACGAATTTTCTGATCAGTGGATGTCTCCAAAATCTTCTCACCAAGCGCATATATCCGCTTGGCATCCGCATCGGGTGTAGGATAGATACCACGGCTATGAATCGCACCCATCAGATTTTTCATAATGCGGCAGTCATTGGGAAACTCATGATAAGCACGCTCCCACACGGCGATTTTTTCCTCGACCCGTCCTTCATGTGCCAAAATATCCGCCTCGGCTTGATACGCTTTGAATTTCTCCTCTTTCCGCGCCGTACCGACATCCAGCAGATCGTCAATCGTCACGTCAAAATATGCGGCAATTGCGGGCAGAAGCGTGATATCGGGATACCCCTCTCCGCGCTCCCATTTTCCGACGGACTGGGACGTGATGCCGAGATGCTGTGCAAGTGCTTCCTGCGTGACATTTTTCTGCTGACGCAGAGAACGCAAGGTGTGTTTCAAGCAAATTTCCATTTTGTGATACCTCATTTCAAAAAGTAACCGGCGCCTGTTCTGATACGATTATATCACAAAACGGGGACTTGCGCAAGAACCGTAAAGTTTATTTATGGGTGGATTTTACAACGATTGGTTGGATGGAATCATGCGAACTATCACAACGAGGCAAAAGCGCGGCGGGAGCAAGCCCCCGCCCTACGCGTATCAATGCCGCCAGCACTATGCCGCAGACATTAACACACCTGTATTTATCATCTTTTTCAGACGACCTTTCCGATTCCCATTGACAAAATGCCCAAAATCAGATATAATTTCCTTGATGATAGCGAACACACTCCCGCTTGGATGCGGGAATCAATATAAAGGAAACGAGGAAAAACTGTCATGAAAGAAAATCTCCATGCAGTACAAGTCGCCGTTGAGGAATGGGTCATTCCGACATACCCGATTCCCCCGGCAGAAGAAATGCCGATGTTTGCGGAAACCAGCAACCATCAGGGTACCACGGGCAATCCGTATCCGATGCGCGTTGTCTCCGAGGCAGACGGCGAACACCGCGAGGACAAGCCGTGGACCGTCATCCGGCTGGAAAACGACTATATCCGGCTGGCTATGATTCCCGCGCTCGGCGGACGCGTCTTTGAAGCCTACGACAAGGTCACGGGATACGATTTTCTGTACCGTCAGCACGTCATCAAGCCCGCGCTGATCGGTGCGTACGGCTCGTGGATTTCCGGCGGTATCGAATTCAACTGGCCCTTCCATCACCGCCCGTCCACGCTGATGCCCGTCGACTACGAAATTGTCCATGAAGAAGACGGCTCCGTCATCGTCTGGATGTCCGAGCACGCACCCAATGACCGCACCAAGGGTATGGTCGGTATCGTGCTCCGTCCCGATGCATCATACTTTGAAACGCGCGTCTCCGTTGCCAACCGCACGCCGCACAAGCACAACTTCCTCTGGTGGGAAAATGCGGCTGTCGCTGTCCATGAGGGCTACCGTCTGGTCTTCCCGCCGGATGTCACATGGGTCCACCATCACAACGACGCAGGCCACACAACCTACCCGATCGCACAGGGTCAGTACGGCGCGGACAACATCAAGGAACCGAAGGACATCAGCTGGCACAAGAATTCCCGCCTGGCAACGTCCTATTTTGCCGCACCGTCCAAGTATGACTTCTTCGGCGGCTATGACTACACCAAGAACTGCGGTGTCCTGCACATCGCCAACCACCATATCTCCCCCGGCAAGAAGATGTTCACCTGGGGTTACGGCTCCAATGCGGACAACTGGGAAAAGAAGCTGACCGATTCCGACGGTCAGTATGCAGAGCTGATGGCGGGCAGCTACACCGATGACCAGCCTGACTTCACATGGCTCGCGCCCTATGAAACAAAGACCTTTTCGCAGTACTGGTATCCGACGCAGGGCATCGGCTATACCAGCTACGCAACGCTGGATGCCGCTGTTGCACTCGACCGCGAAGCAAACGAGATTCGCTTCAATGTCACCTCCGAATTTGCACAGGTTTCCGTCATTGTGACAGGGGAAGACGGACGTGTTCTGCTGTCCGAGACCGCCGATATGACGCCGTCCGCCGTCACAACATTTGCGCTTGATTATCCGGCAGACGAAAAGCTGACGGTGCTTGTCGCAGATGAAGACGGCTATGTCATCCTCTCCTACACCGAGGAATCTCACGATTACATCCATATTCCCAAGGACAACAAGGGCATCCCGAAGCCCGACAAGCTGACCACGCCGTGTGAGCTGGTCAACGCCGGACAGCACATCGACCAGTACCGTGATCCGCTCTACAAGCCGGACCTCTACTATCTCGAAGCGCTCCGCCGCGACCCGCATTATCTGCCCGCGCTCAAGGCGATGGGTGAATATTATGCGCGCATCACCCGCTATGAAGAAGCGCTCTCTTATCTCGACCGTGCATGGGACATCGAATGCCGCTACAACCAGAATCCGGAGGACGGTACCGTCGGTTATCTGCGCGGCATCTGCCTGCGCAATCTCGGACGGCTCGATGAAGCGTATGATGCGCTCTACCGTGCCACATGGTCCAACAACGTCATTTCTCCCGCGATGGCTGCCATTGCCGCCATCGACGGCCGCCGCCGCGACTATCATCTGATGTATGAGCACGCCTGCGCGGCCATCGAAAAGGAAGCACGTCATCCGATTGCTCATGCCTATGCCGCACTGGCACTGTACAAGCTCGGCTTTGTCCGTGCAGCAGCTGACACCTGCCGCCGTGCGCTGGAGATCGATCCGCTCAACCATCTGAGCCGCTTTGCGCTGACCGTCATCACCGGAAAGGGCAAGAAGGCGTTCTTTGCGTCCCTGCTCTCTGATCCTGCACAGACTGCCCTTGACATCGGCTTTGATCTTTGGAATGCCGGCATGGTCGCAGAGTGCAAGTCCCTCATCGATGGTGTTCTGACGCTGAAGCCGAACCATGCAATGCTTCGTTATACCGCCGCAATGCTGTGCGACGAGCTCGGTGAGGAAACCCGTGCCGCCCGTCACAGAACTGCCGCGGCAAAGGAAAAGATCGTCGATGTCTTCCCGATGCGCGGCGAGGAAATCACCGTTCTCCGTGCGGCTCTCGCAAAGAAGCCGAATGACGGCTTTGCGGCGTATCTGCTCGGATGCCAATACTACAACGCACAGCGCTATGAAGAAGCGGCTGCACTGTGGGAAATCTCCATCCGTGAAATCCCCGATTTCTACATCCCGTACCGCAACCTCGCGCTGGCATACTTCAACCATCTCGGTCGTCCTGCCGATGCCCTGCCGCTGATGCGCCGTGCCGTTGAGCTTCATGACGGCGACGCAACACTGCTCACCGAAATGGCAACCGTCATGCAGAAGCTCGGTACCTCGGGTGATGAAAACGCGGTCTTCCTTGACACGCATAAGCCGGAGAACGTCACCGACCAGATTCAGCTGACCGTCGCACGTGCGTTCAATGCGGCAGGTCAGTTTGACCGTGCGGAAGATGCGATGCGCTCCCATACATTCTCCCCCGGTGAAGGTGCGGAATTTGCAACGGCAGAATCGTATATGTACGCCTGCTTCTCCCGCGGACGTGTTGCGATGAAGGAAGGTCGGTATGAGGACGCGCTGGAATCCTTCCGTGCGTCGCAGAAGATGCCCGAAAACCTCAATGTCGGTTTCTGGAACGAAAGCGTCATGATGCCGTATATGTATTATGAAGCAGCAGCGCTCAAGGCACTCGGCATGGCAGACGAAGCCGAAGAAATCATCAAGAAGCTCGCCGGCATGAAGGACGTCGGTATGTGGAACATGGGCGGTGAGTTCGTGTACTATTATGCCATGTCCGTGCGCCTTGGCGGTGAGGAAATGCGCGCGCAGAAGATCATGCGTGATGCGATCCTCGGCTGGGAACGCGAGCTTGCGGAAGGCTGTAAGTATCACCGCGTGGTCGGCGGTCTTTACAACTGCTTCGTCGGCGACGGCACAACCAATCGTCTGGCATCCCTGCACGGTATGCTCGGCTATGGCTGTCTGTACAACGGAGATGTCGCAGGTGCGATTGCGCACTTTGAAAAGTCGCTCGAGCTTTCCCCGTCTGCAAAGATTGCATTTGAGCTGGAGCTGCTCAAAAAGTAAATAGAAATCATCAAACGAGGTGTTGCAAATTCTTGCAACACCTCGTTTTCTCTTATCGTTTTTCAAAGGAAGAAGCTAACCCTTTCTCATGCTCTTTGCCATGTGCAAAGGCGCACACCGCCGCCTCCGATGTTCGTACATCCACATCTTTGCGGATAGCATCACAATTCCGCCAGAG
>JAFTLK010000254.1 GCA_017455975.1 Clostridia bacterium
TAAATCATTGAACAAAGGATAACTCCCTCAGTCAAAAAAAGACGCTGAACGTCTTTTTTTGACAGCTCCCTCGGGGAGGGAGCCTAAATTAAGCCTCCCACTGTTTGAGGGAGGTGGCTCACCTGCGGTGAGCCGGAGGGAGTTTTTGACACATTGATCTAAATGCAACAACCCCTCTTTTTTATGCTGTTTTGGACGGCTTCCCGTCACCGATCGGCGGCAGAAACGGGTTTCTGCGTGTGCAAAAGCATGCCGAGTGCCATCAGTGTCAGCGCCGGATAGTATGTGCCCATGCAGGCATGGTCTGTCCAGTCCCAGCGGCCGATGAACCAGTCAAAGACAAGCATCAGATCGGAGAAAAAGAACAGCGCACTTGCCGCCGCCAGAACACCGGTGCACAATCCCGGCTCGCGCAGACAGTTCCCCGCCGCTTTTCCGAGCATGGCGGATATGATCAGCGCATATACAACACAGACCGCCCGGAATACCGGCACCTCAAAGGTCAGCAGCGGCGAGAACAGCAGAAAGCATGCCGCACCGCAGAAAAGAACTCCGCTGATGCCCGCATCCGACAGCCGGACACGCTGCAGAAAGCCGTATGCAATGACAAAGCAGATATGTCCGGCCGCAAAGGTCGCCGCACCGACGATGAAGTCATAGCCGATCAGCACATCCCCCATGCACGCAAGGAACAGCCCGAGCGTCATGCTGATGTCAAAGCGCAGATCCGGCTTTTTCACGCTCCGCGCATACAGAAAATTCAGAATCCCCTGCACGACAAATGCGGCACTGGTAATGCATTTCAGCGAAAAATCAAATCCGTTTTTCTGGTAAAAATAGTTCAGTACAAAGATGCCGGCCATCCAGAACAGATTGACATACAGCATCATGTTTTTCTGTTGTTTCACTTGCATCATCCTCCAAATCCCATAGGATCCCGTATCAAAAATCATACATTCCGTTACCGCAGGAACAGCTGCAGCAGCTTTGCATACAAAGGATGCTTGTACGGCTGATAGCGCATCGGCAGATCAAGCCATGTCTTTTTGTCGACGACAGACTTGTAATGCGAAAATGCATCAAAGCCGTCCTTGCCGTGATATGCCCCCATACCGCTTTCACCGACGCCGCCGAAGCCCATTTCGCTCGTCGCCAGATGAATGACAACATCGTTGATGCATCCGCCTCCATAGGACAGCTCCTCTGTCACACGGCGGATATGTGTACGGTCGGAGGAAAACAGATACAGCGCCAGCGGTTTATCCTTCATTTTCAGTTCATCCACTACAGCATCAAAGGCATCATAGGTGAGCACCGGAAGAATCGGGCCGAAAATCTCCTCGCCCATGACCGCATCCTCCCATGTCACCCCGTCCATAACCGTCGGCGCGATCTGACAGGTTTGGGGACTTGTCTGACCGCCGACAACGACCTTTTCGAAAGCGATCAGACCGCACAGACGTGCAAAATGTTTATCGTTGATGATCTTTCCGTAATCCGGGTTTTCAAGCGGCTGTATGCCGTACTGCGCCTGCACTTCACGCACGACCGCACGGACAAATGCATCTTTTACGCGCACATCGCACAGAATGTAGTCCGGTGCGACACAGGTCTGCCCGCAGTTGAGGAATTTTCCGAATACAATGCGCTTTGCCGCAAGACCGATGTCGGCACTTGCATCGACAATACACGGGCTCTTGCCGCCAAGCTCAAGCACAGCAGGCGTCAGATGATCGGCGCAGCGGTGCAGAACCTCACGCCCGACTGCCTGGCTGCCGGTAAAAAATACAAAATCAAATTTCTGATCCAGCAGCGCCCGATTCTCCGCTCTGCCGCCGGTGACGACCGCGACATACTCCGGAGAAAAGCATTCACCGATGATCTTTGCAATGATCTCACTCGTCGCGGGCGAGTAGGCACTGGGCTTGACGATCGCGGTATTTCCTGCAGCGATTGCATCGGCCAGCGGATCGAGCGTCAGAAGAAACGGATAATTCCACGGACTCATGATGAGTGTATTGCCGCGCGGGATGGGCTGACGGAAGCTGTGCGAGCAGAACTGCGCCGGCGGTGTCGGAACGGTTCGGAGCTTTGCATAGCGCGGTGTATGACGGATCATATAACGGATCTCGGTCAGAACAAGTCCCGACTCACACATAAAGCCCTCATACCGGCTCTTGCCGAGGTCTGCGGTCAGTGCATCATTGATCTCGTCCTGATGTGCCTTGACCGATGCATACAGACGCCGCAGCTGCTCCACGCGAAATTTGACGGGCAGGGTCACACCGCTGCGGTAATAGGTGCGCTGCCGATCGAGCAGGCTCTGAATTTCTTCGTTTGTCATTCGGTTGTACTCCAATCTGCAATTTTTTCATATAAACGTGCAAGCTTCGTCTGTATCATCAGCTTGGGCACGGGATACAGGGAGGGTTGCTTCTTTTTCTGCAATTGTTATTTCATGTTTTGTACACAGCGTTCCAGGCTGTCGCAGATGGCCGTCAGACTCCGGTACAGCACACAGCGCTCCTCCTCGGTCATACCGACACCGACTTCGTCGAGGACAGCATTGACTTTATCGGCGATCTCCCGTCCGACCTGCCGTCCGCGCTCAGTCAGAACGAGCGGACTATTATAGCGCTTGGCGGATTTCGATACGCAGATGAGATAACCGCCCGATTCCAGTTCGTCAAGGGAACGTGAGATTGTGGCCTTGTCCTCCTCGCACCGCTCGCACAGCTCCGTGGCAGTCATATTGTCTGTCAGATACAAATAATAAATACACGATACATGTACACCGCGCAGACCGTATTCGGCCATTTCAAGATTTTTCAGTTTTTTGATGCTTCGGCTGATTCTGTTGATGAGCACCGTAAAGGTTTCAAAGCGTTCTTCCACTGTCACACCTCCGACTTGTTGTGAAATCAACAACCTGTATATAAGTATACCACAAACCTGTTGAGAAGTCAACAAGTTTGCGGCATTCGGAAAGTTTTATGATTGTTCTCCGCGTAGGTTCATCGTGTTCCGGATTCTGTCAGCGGCTTCAGCGTCATCACAAGCACCGGGATCAGAACGAGCTGCAGGATGATACCGGGCACGGCATTCAGAACCGCGCCGGACAGGAACGCAGACAGCGGAAAGCTGCCGCCGCCAAAGCCCATACAGACGGTCATTGCAAGCCCCCAGACCAGCCGTCCGACGATCATTGCAGCCGGAAGCGAAACATAGACAAAGCCGCGCCGTGCGGGCAGATGCCGATGCAGCCAGCCGGCGATCGCGCCGTATGCCGCAAGCTCCGCCGCCATGCAGACGGCAGTCGGAAACGGTGGCGGCATACCGAGTGTCAGCGACCGCAGCAGCGGCGCCGCAATGCCGACAACAGCCCCCCATGCCGGACCGCAGAAATAGCCGCAGAGCAGAACGGGAATATGCATCGGACAAAGCATCGCGCCGATTTCCGGGATCTGTCCCGTCAGAAACGGCAGAACATACGCAAGTGCGACGAACAGAGCAGACAGAACCATCCGCTGTAATTTTTTATGTTGAATCATATTGCTTCTCCTTGAAAAAAACAAAGAAAGGGCATCACCGTCTCTGCAGAGACAATGACACCCTCTGGTATCGGATTTCAATCATAGCATGTACGCGGTATGGGCACTTCTGCACCCTCGCCCATCTTCTGACGGGCAGATACAGTATACCATATTCCGGACAGTTTGTCAAGCGAATTTGTGATAATTGTTGATTATTCACATCCGGACAGCACACCGCGTAGTTTTTCAACCGCATCCGCAACAAGAAGCGACATATTGAGATTCGGTACACCGGCAATCAGATTGTCGCATTTGTTCATAGGGATCAGAATGCGCACGGCATCCGCCTGCCCAACGGCCATCGCCATCTTCGGCGTGATCTCACCGAGCAGCGCATCCGCGATAACGATCCCGACAGGGCCGATGATGACATCGGCATGACGGCATGCAACCAGCACAGGATTCTCTCCGGTTGCCGCTTGTTTTGCGCCGGCTTTCAGCATGGCGGCGGTTGCGGCAGCATTTGTCCCGACGGCCCACAGCGCATGCCCCGGCAGCTGCTCCTGTATCTGTCGGACAAGCTGCGCACCGAGCTGTCCGCCCTGTCCGTCAATGATCGTGATGTTCATATGCAATCCCTCTTTCTGCGGCGATTTCTCTCACGAAAGCGCACACTTACATTTTTTCAAAGCCAACCAGCATGCCGCCCTTTTCGGCATAGAAGCTGCACAGACCGCGCAGCTCATGAATCTCGACCTCAATGCCCTCAAAGGCAGAGAGCAGCTTTTCGCGGAAGCGTTCAGCGGCGTCGGCATTCAGACAATGACCGATGCTGACGCGGCCGCGGCGCAGGCCGAGCGTCATCAAATCAGAAAGCAGCGTATTCAGCGCATGCGCCTCGCCGCGGCACTTGTGCGTCGGATCAAGCGTTCCCTCCGCACTTGCGCGGCCTGCAATGCAGATGCCGGCAATGCCGACCAGCTTTGCGACCAGCGGGGATACGCGGCCATTGTTGGCGAAATTGTTCAGACACTTGAGCATGAAAATAAGCCCTGTGTTCTTCTTGTACTCCGCAATTGCCGCACAGACGGCGTCAAACTCCATTCCCGCCCGCACAAATTCCTCAAGCTTGCGGACCATCAGCGTGATCTCAGGTCCCGCAGACAGCGAATCGACAACACACACCCGTCTGCCCGGATGTGCCGCTTCATACAGCTGCTTTGCGGCGCATGCGGAATTGTAGCTGCCGGACAGACCGCTTGTGATGGTCACACAATAAATGTCCTCCGCATCGCCGAATGCCGAAAGCCAGTCGTTCGGGTTCGGACAAGAGGATTGGGATCTGCCCTTGTAATGCTCCAGCATCTCCGTCATTGCGCCGACATCCAACGACGGATCGTCGACAAACTCCCGCTCTGCGGTAATGATCTTCATGGGTGCATATGCAAAATCAACGGTCTGCAGTGACAGCAGATCGGAGGCGGAGTCCGATACGATTCTGGTTGTTCTCACTCGTTAATTCCATCCTTGTCAACAGATTTCCGACTGCACCTCCCGTTCCGGCGTGGGGCCGTATGTTCTGCGTGTGCATCGGTATTTTATATTCATATGGTGTGTAGTATACCATATTTTTCCCGGCGTGTCAATCCTAATGTACGAAAAACATGAAAATCGCAGAAGCAGCTCTGATTGGCCGTTTTTTCGGCGCACATGAACAACACGGACCGAATTCTTTCATATTTTGCCGGTTCAATTATGAATAAACAGAAAATTTTGCAGGATTCCTCTTGCAAAATTTCATTTTTCGTGTATAATATTACATATCATTTCACCAAAAGGAATATCATGTCATGAAAGTAAACAAGAGCAATCCGACCCTTGAATTTGATACAACGACCAACCTGCTCGAGCAGCATGCTTACCGCTACAGCCTGCAGGACCGTGCAACGCCGAATCTGTACCGCCATCTGTTCGACTACGATTCTGTACCGAAGGTCGCGTTCAACCACAGAAACGTGCCGATGCATATGCCCTCCGATATCTGGATCACCGATACGACCTTCCGCGACGGCCAGCAGTCGACCTCGCCGTTTACGGTCGAGCAGATCGTCCATCTGTATAAGCTGCTCGCCAAGCTCGGCGGACCGAAGGGCATCATCCGTCAGAGCGAATTTTTCGTCTATACCGAAAAGGACCGTGCCGCAGTCAAGGCGTGCATGGAGCTCGGTCTGCCGTTCCCGGAAATTACGACATGGATTCGTGCCAACGAAAAGGACTTTCAGCTCGTCAAGGACCTCGGTATCCGCGAAACGGGTATCCTGTTCTCCTGCTCCGACTATCATATCTATAAGAAAATGGGCCTGACCCGTGCGCAGGCGATGGAGAAATACCTCGGCATCGCACGTCAGGTCATGGAATACGGCATCTCGCCGCGCTGTCACTTCGAGGACATTACCCGTGCCGACTTCTACGGCTTCGTCGTTCCGCTGGCGGATGCGCTGACGCAGCTCAGCCATGAAACCGGCATTCCGGTCAAGATCCGTGCCTGCGATACGATGGGCTACGGCGTCACCTACCCCGGTGTCGCGCTGCCCCGCTCGGTACAGGGCATCATCTACGGTCTGATGCACTATGCCGGCGTTCCGTCCGGACTGCTGGAATGGCACGGTCACAACGACTTCTATAAGGTCGTCACCAATGCCGCAACCGCATGGCTTTACGGCTGCTCCTCCGTCAACTGCTCGATGCTCGGCATCGGCGAGAGAACCGGTAACTGTCCGCTGGAAGCGATGGTCATCGAATACTGCTCCCTGCGCGGCACGACGGACGGCATGGATCTGTCCGCCATCACCGAAATCGCCGAATATTTTGAACAGAACATCGGTTACGATATCCCGCCGAGAACACCGTTTGTCGGTCGTAACTTCAACGTCACACGCGCCGGTATCCATGCGGACGGTCTGCTCAAGGACGAGGAAATTTACAACATCTTCAACACCGAAAAGATCCTCGGCAGACCCGCAACGGTCGCTGTCGACTCGCACTCCGGTCTTGCCGGTATCGCACACTGGCTCAACGGCTACTTCCGTCTGAAGGGCGACGAAGCGGTCGACAAGCGCGCGCCGATCATTGCCAAGATGAAGGAAAAGGTCGATGAGGAATACGCAGCCGGCCGAACCACGGTCATGGGTGACGGTGAGCTGGAGCATATCCTGTCGGTGGTGGATTTTGACGAATTTGAACGTCTGTCCCATATCCATGCGCACATTCAGCTGTGATCGGTGATCCATGA
Source organism: Clostridia bacterium (assembly GCA_017455975.1). Classification (GTDB taxonomy): domain Bacteria; phylum Bacillota; class Clostridia; order Oscillospirales; family CAG-272; genus RGIG3925. The sequence goes on from JAFTLK010000254.1 coordinate 6,826, forward strand.
TGAGAAATCTGTTTCTGCCCGACGACTATCAGCCGGACATCTACTGCTACAATGCGGAATATCTCCGCGCAAAGGGAATTCGCTTTCTGATGTGTGACATTGACAA
>JAFTLK010000255.1 GCA_017455975.1 Clostridia bacterium
AGCGGTTTCACAGTTGAAATCGTGGCGGTTTACACCTTTCAGTTTTACCGGAACACCGTTCACCTTGAAGACTTTACCGTCGATCTTCACTTCCCGGAAACCGATCTTTTCTTCAATCAGCTCACCGTTTGCGATCAGATGAAGGACATACAGCTTGGGATCCTCCGGTGTCCAGGGGCGGATATTTTCCACGCAGATTCCGATGCTGCTGCCGGCTTTTACAACCGCTTCCATATCTGCAATTTTACAACGGATGTCAACTGTACTTTCGTTGATGACCGTCAGAAGGCCATTTTTGCCTTCTATCGTGGTTTCCAGCTTGTAATCCGTGATATGATTCTCAGGGCGTGTGAGCAGGTATACATTTCTGAAAATACCGGAGAAACGGAACTTGTCCTGACATTCCAGATAGGTGGAGATGCACCATTTCAGCACAAGCACATCGAGGGTGTTTTCACCGTTTTCGGCAAGCTCTGTGATATCGAATTCGCTGGTTGCGTGGGAGATCTGGGAGTAACCCTTGCATTTGCCATTGATGTACAGATAAAATGCGGAGTCAACGCCTTCAAAATTGAGGTAATACCGTTCGCCTGCCTGCTTTCTCAGATTGAACGTGCGGCGGTAATGCCAACAGGGATTTTCGTAAGGCAGGTGCGGGAGCATGACCGGGAAAGGATAGCGGGTGTTCAGATACTGGATGTGGTCATAACCGTGCATCTGCACACAGGAAGGAACCGGGATCGCTTCATCCAGCTTTTCGTTGATATCGAAGTCATCCACATGAGCGTGCTGCTTAATCTGCCATACACCGTCAAGAGACATGAAGCGGGAACTGGAGGCGCGGTCCTGAATACCGTGCTTGACACGAATGGTATCCGTCTCTGCAAACGGAATATAGTAACTTCTGTGAGGTTCCGTGCCGATTCTGGCAAAGCTTTCAAATTCTCTCATACCGTGTCTCCTTATACATTACCATAAACGGGTTCCACATCATCTTCTGTCATATGTTTTTCTGCAAGGATCTCAGCATTTGCCTTCTCAACCTTCAACTGTGTCAACAGGAACATGATTGCTGCACAGATGATAACGGGCGCCCACAGATACAGGAACTGAAGCATACCGACAGTACCTGCATTCTGCACTGCTGCATTCTCAACGTAACCGGTAGCATCGAGAAGCCAGCCGCAGATCGCAGTACCAAACGCACCGCCGATCTTAATGCCGAGAGAAGAACAGGAGAACATCATACCGTCGAGACGGTGACCGGTTGTAAGGGTGGTGTATTCAGAGCAGGAAGCGATCAGCGCATTCATATCACCCTGAAGCGGAGCAACACCCAAGGTACCTACCGCTGTGAAGACCAGCATCATCGGGAAGCTGCCGAGATAAGCTGCTGTCAGAACACCAAGTCTGCCGATAATCGCTACAAAATAACCGAAGATATTCAGCTTATACATGCCGCCCATTTTCTGAATCACGATCGGGAGTGCAATCAGAGATACCACCATGGTAATGTTGATGGCAAGGGAGAGGTCACTGAAAAGTTCTTCATTGCCAAGGATATACTTTGCATAGTAGGTACCGATGCCGATAACGGACGCGTAAAGCTGCGTCATAATATAGGTGATGCAGATGACTACATAGTACTTGTTTTTCAGAAGAAGTCCGAAGGACTGAAAGAACGTAAGCTTGTGTTCTTCCTCACGTTCCTCCTCCATTCCCTCATCTGCTTCAGGCAGTTCCTTGACCGAGAAGACGGAAATGGTGTTGGTGATCAGACCGAGAATTGCGTAAATGATTGCGATGGTTCTCCAGGCAGAAGCACCGTTGCCGAGCCAGATCACAGCGTGAATCGTAACCGCTTCAATAATGATCTTGGTTGCAAAGGCGAAGACGAAACGGAAGGAACCGAGCTGCACTCTCTCACTGGTATTTTTGGTAATCAGAGCAGTGAGTGACGCATATGCAATGTTGTTTGCTGTAAAGAATACTGCGTTGAGAAGGGTGTATGCGATGAAGAAGAATGCATACTGTGCGATTTCGCCCCAGCTTGTGGGGATCGCAAAACAGGCAACGAGACAAACCGAGCAGCCGATGTAAGGCCAAAGCATCCAGGGACGGGCTTTCCCCATCTTTGTGTGGGTCTTATCGATCAGTCTTCCGAAGAAGAAGTCCGACACACCGTCAAAGATTTTCGATGCGGCAATCAGGGTACTGACAATGCCCATGCTGAGTCCGACCGTGTCGGTCAGATAGATCATCATAAAGGCTGTCAGCAGTGCATACACACAGTTGCCTGCAACGTCTCCGGTTCCGTAACCGACCTTGTGATACCATTTCAAATACTTTTTTTGTTCCATGATAAGCTCCTTTTTGTTTATTTTTTGACGATCTTTAGGTTGTCTATATTATACCATCATTTCACGCTCAATACAATATATAAAATTACTGAATATAAGCACAAAATAACTCGTAACCACTTGAAATATAGCACAAAATGGTGTATAATATAGACAAAATCACACAACAGGAGGCTGCCATGTACGAGAACGCAATGGATATCAATGTAGCATACGTAGACGATGAGAACCCAAATGTGGAGGATCTTTCCGTCCCCGTAAAAATCAACAACTGCGGGTATTATCGTGTGCATACCGGACCTGTGATCGAAACACCCCACCCGGAAGGACGAAACGATTATCAGCTGTTGTATATCGCTGCGGGAAAGGGATACTTTTATTTCAAGGGAAGCGAGACGCCGACAGTCGTGACCAAGGGACATATGGTGCTCTTCCGTCCGAAGGAACCGCAGGTTTACAATTATTATGTCGAGGATAAGACCGAAGTCTACTGGGTACACTTTACCGGATGGAAGATCGAGGAGTATCTGGACAGCTATGAACTTCCGAAAGAAGAAAACGTATTTTTTACCGGTATATCACCCGACTATCCGTGGATTTACAACCAGATCATCCGTGAAATGCAGCTTCAGCGTGCCAATTATGATGATATCATCAAGCTGTATCTGCATCATATTCTGCTGACGATCAACCGGTACATCAAAGAAAGTCGTGAGATAAAAAACGATACCATCAACGATATTGAACGTGCGGTCCACTATTTCAATGAGAACTACGCCAAGCCCATCTCCATCGAACAATACGCCGAAGAACACCTGATGAGCGTCAACTGGTTCATTCACAGCTTCAAGAGCGTTATGAAGGTCCCTCCGATGCAGTATATTACTTCATTAAGAATATCTGCGGCTAAAGGGTATTTGGATAACTCCAGCAAAAGCATTGCTGAAATAGCCACTGCTGTAGGATATGATAATGCACTGTACTTCAGCCGTATTTTCAAAAAAAGGACAGGTATGACCCCTTCTGAGTATAAGCAGCGCAGTGAGAAATAATGCCGTCATCGGCTCAATCGTTTATCATCATTTATGTGGTCGGGCATATCATGAAATACCGGTACGATATTTCACAGAATCGATACTGGTCTGAAAAACAGTTAAGGTCTGTCATGATAGTAAATGGTACACCGCTGCCCAAATAAATACCGGCAGCAAAATCAAAGTAATCATCTTGGCTCCCACAACGAAATGACCGCGCGGGATTGCTTTATGGGGCTTTCCTTCCGGATAGTATAATAACATGGTGTCCGGCGGCATTTCTGTACTGCTGCTTCGGTATGTATATTTTTTGCCGTTGATCGTATACTGATATGCAAAGAGCCAGGTGTCACTTCTGATTCGGGGATCCGGATGACCGTATTCACCATAGGAAAAACGCTTCCATTTCAATGTCGCTTCCACGATACGCCCGGCCTTTTCGGCTTCCTCGATGATGATATCACCTTTCCGCTTGTATCCTCCGCGTTTTATCTGGCGGACCATAAACGGGAACCAGATTATGATTGTAATGACTGTTGATATAACCATTGCTTTGAGTTCCATTGAGACGCCTCCTTGAATCCTTCCGGTGATCTTTATCTTTCAAACAGGATGTATTTATTCAGATAGAGATTTGCCACTGCTTCCAGTACCGGATTGCAGGAATCACAGGTACGGAAGAGCATACCGATATTCTTGTATGTGGTGATCTCATCGTCATACAGGCTGTCCATCAGCTTGTCATTGGTGGATACATCCACAATACCGCATTCAATACACTTGATCAGCTCGCC
>JAFTLK010000256.1 GCA_017455975.1 Clostridia bacterium
ACGGAGAGGGATACGTTCAGCCGCTCCTCAACGGTGCGGTTGCGCACAAATATCGCATCGTTGACGATGTCCCCGTTTTCCTCCTCCACGGAATATTCGGGAATGTCGGTCGTGCGCCCGAAAATGTGTACATTGGCACCACCGAAGTCCAGCGCGGGCAGGCTGTCCGGCTCATAGGTGACCGTATCGGCTGCAGCTTCGGTCTGCACCTCGGTTTCGGCAGCAGTGTCGGTATCGGTCACCGGCGGTTGGGGGGCGGTGTCGGAGCAGGATGCCGCAGTCAGTGCGGTGAGAACCGCAAGACAGAGCAGTCCGCGGAAAAGCAGTGATTGTTTCATATCTGAAAACCTCCCTGTATGTGTTGTGTTCAGTCAGATGCGGTAATATGCCCGGAGCGCTGCGGGTTCCGCCGGACCGTCAATGACCATGACGTCGTCGACCACCTTGAAGAACAGTTCCTTATTATGCTGATCTGCTGCCATGCGAAGCACGGACAGATCAAAATGCTCGGTAAGAGGATAAGGAAGCACCGTACTGTCTGCTTTTTCAAAGTTGACATAGGCTGTGATGCGGTTTTTGCGGCAGTCAATCTCAAACAGAAAATGCGTCCACTGATTGAGCGCACTTGCTTCATAGCTTTCCACGGCAACCCGGCGCTCGTACAGCTGTGTTCCGTCAGGCTCCTTGACATAAATGCCGACGCATTCGCCATAGGGAGCGATCGTGAAGCTCGGATGGATACCGTCCGCATTGGAGAACAGGTCCATCCAGCGGCAGTCGGGAGAGGAAAAATACCAGAATGCAAACGAGAAGACATCGCCGTGCGTCATGCCGTTGATGCGCAGAATGCCCGCACCGAATTCGCCGCTTTTGCCGATGAAACCGTTGTTGTAGGTCTTGATGATGCCGGATTCCACTTCGGTTGTGCAGTTGTGTGTGACATCTTCTGTGCCGTTCTCGAATGTCAGCCAGAAGCGGATGCGTTCGGGATTCAGAAACGTGCCGATATATTCCGGGGAATCGGGTCCGGGCTGCGTGCGTTTTTGGGGGATGTAAGGGGAAAATACAGGATAGACAGGCTTGCGGTCATCCGTTCCCGCGTCTGGGAAAATGCCGGTCGGCATCTGTGCGGCATAGCCGTCTGCATCAAACGGCGGCGGTGTAATGCCGAGCGCATGAAGCACAATCGCCGGATAGTCGCGCTGATTGATTTCTCCGATTTCGCCGGGCAGAACATTTTTGCCGGCAGCACCGAAGAAGACAAACCGCTCGCCGTCCGACCAGTCGCCGTGACTGCAGTGTACCGTTCCGCCGTGGTCGGCTGTTACGATGACCAGCGTATCGTCAAGCAGACCGCGCGCCTCGTATTTTGCATAGATCTGACCGAACTGTTCATCCGCATGGGCAATGGCATCCAGATGTCCCTGTGAGCCGTAGCCGGTCGTATGCCCTGCGCCGTCCACATGGTCCAGCTGTACAAACAGCAGTGTGGGATCGTGGTCATCCAGATAGGCAAGGATGCGCTCGCACAGTGCGTCATCGTCACCGGCGTCCAGTGTGTCTGCCCCGCCGCCCGGTGCGACGATTTCATTGGCAATCGGGGACCAGCCGGAAAATACCGCCGTTTCGGCATCGGGAAAAGCGTCCTTGACAAGACGGAATATGGTCGGTACTGCGGGCGGAACCAGAGAATGAATCAGTCCGTGTACCTCCGGGATTGCTCCGGTCAGCATGGTTGTCCAGCATGCGGTGCTGATGGTCGGTTTGGCCGCCAGTGCCGTGTGGGTCACAGCCCCCCGGGCAAAGACGCGGTCAATGTTCGGTGTGTCGGCGAACCGGTTGAAGGCACCCATACCGTCAATGCCGACGATGAGTACGCGCTGATATGTGCCAAATGTCAATTCCATGATCGTGCATCCTTTCATCAAAATTGTAATAGTGACAAATTCCCGGTAAACTATTGTAATTATACCAGATTTATGGTAAAATGTAAATGTCCGAATACGGGAAAATAGTGACAGAATTCGATGAACGGAGTGTGAACATGGAAGAACGGTACGTCATTCTTTACAACAATGAAGAAGGCATTGCGCATGCAAGAAAATTTCACTATGAGCTGTTCCGGGATGAGGAAGCAGTGCTGTTTACCGAATGCTATGACATACCGACAGGCGGTCACAATGTTCTGCATTTTCACAACTGCATTGAGATTTTGTATGCCGAAACCGACACCTTCCGTGTCATCATCGGCGGTGAGGAATATGCTTTGCATGCGGGAGACTTTGCGGCGGTGTCCAGCTTTACCATTCACGACTGCATCAGTGATATGCCCGCACGCCGCTGGGTCATTCTCATTCCTCCGTCGCTGCTCGGCGGCGCAGCAAAGCAGCTGGAGGGAAAAACCTTCCGGAACTGTGTCGCACACGATGACGGTACGCTTTTGGCGCTTCTGAAATTGCTTTACAGTGTACATAAGCGGCAGGGAATTTATACCGGGTCTGCTGCTGCCGATACCGCCGAGCTTGCACAGATCGAACGCTCGCTGTCAGCAGCGGTGGTCATGACTGCGGCTGCGGTATGCGGTTTGTGTGAGCAGGGGGAATCCTCGGTCATTCTGATTGAGCTTCTGAAATATCTGCATCTGCATTTTCGCGAACCGATTCATATCCCGGAGCTTGCCCGGATCCTGTTATGCTCACAGAAAACCCTTTCCGATCGGTTTCACCGCGTTTTTCATATGACCATCAATGCGTATATCAACCATCTTCGCGCACTGGATGTCATGACTGTTCTGAAAGAAAATCCGACGATGCGTCTGGCAGAAGCGGCAGAGCTTTGCGGCTTCGGCAGTGTGCGCAATCTTCTGCGTGCGTATAAAAAGGAGTTTGGATGCACGCCGCGGCAGGGTTCCGCCGCCGGTCCGCTGTCAGAAAACCGTCATTGTCAAACCGCGCATCCATGAGCGTGCCGAAATTGGGTTCTGAACCGGAACATGCAAAATGACAAAGCAGCAAGCCCGCCGACCGCTGTGTACAGATGGATCGGGAGCTTGCTGCTTTATTATGTTATTTCCTCAAATCCTCACCGTCAAGTGTACCGA
>JAFTLK010000257.1 GCA_017455975.1 Clostridia bacterium
TTTCGCTTGTCGAAAGCCTCCCTTTCTGGAATTTCGTCCCGAAATTCGGGAATTCTGGGGCTGGTTTTGCGAAGCAAAATCGATGTAGTAAAACATCGAAAGCCTCAAAACCCGCGTGAAAAATTGATTTTTCACGCTATGCTCTCCGTATCCTGACGGTAAAGGCAGAACCTTTTCCGACGGCACTTTCCACACCGATTTCGCCCTGCATAATATCAATCACTCTTTTGACAAGCGCAAGTCCCAAGCCGTTGCCCTGAACGGAATGGGAGGTATCGCCCTGATAGAATTTCTCAAAGATGTGTGTGCCGACCTCCGGGGTCATACCGCAGCCTGTATCAGTTACCTTCACTGTGGCATGGTGATCCGTTGCAGTCAGCGATACCGTTACCCTGCCGCCGGACGGTGTGAACTTGAACGCATTGGAGAAAAGGTTATTCCAGACATGACCCAGCAGCTCGGCATCTGCTTTTACCTTAATATCCTCAGCAATATCTGTTTCAATTTCAATGTTTGCCTTTTCCCACACGTTTTCATACTGCAAAAGGCACTCACAAAGCTGCTCGCCCAAATCAAATTCCGAAACCTGCGGATAAATCTGTTGATTCTCCAACCGATTGAGTTTTAAGATATTGGTCATCATATCCGCCAGACGGCGGGAACCGTCGGTGACACCTTTGGCATATTCGATTCGTTTTTCTTCAGGAAGATCAGATGCCTGCAAAAGTGTTCCGTAGTTCTGCATCACGGCAAGAGGCGTTTTCATTTCGTGGGATACATTGGCGATAAAATCGGTGCGCAGGGTTTCCACGCTCGACAGCTCCTCTGCCATTTGGTTGATTGCCATAGCAATCTGATTGAAGCCCTCCATGCCGGAGCTTTGCATCGGAGGGATACGAACGGAGAAATCACCGGACATAATCTTTTCGGTCGCTTCCGTGATGATGTTTGTCGGACGCTCGACCATGATTTTCCGGCGGATGTAATCGGAAAACTTGAAAAGGAATGTGATCAGAATCACGTTCCAGAAGGTCACCTTTGCGGCGACAGCGATATTGTCAGACGTCAGCGTAAGTCCCACCGTATCCGCAAAGATATTCAAAAACAGCATCATACAGCATGACACGATGAATCCAACGGTCAAAAAGAACAGCAAAAAGCTGCTGACTGCCCCCAGTACGTCTTTCAGCGTCAGCTTCTTCACTTGATCACCGCCTTGTAGCCGAGTCCGTGAACCGTTTTGATTTCAAAATCCGCACAGCCAGAGAGTTTCTGGCGGAGCTTTGTCATATAGACATCAACGGCGCGAGGCGCTGTTTCGGTATCCGCATCCCAGAATTCATCCATCAGCTGGGTTCTGGTAAAGGTCTTTTTCGGATAACTGAGAAGCTTGTAGAGAATACTGAATTCACGGTTGGTGAGCGAAATTTCCTCATCCCCCAAATAGGCGGTATGTTCATCGGCATCCATGACAAAGCTGCCGATTTCCAGCTTGCGGCTCGCTGCGATCTTTGCGCGGCGAAGCAGTGCGCCGATGCGCAAAAACAGCTCGTCAAGATCGATGGGCTTTACCATATAGTCGTCCACGCCGATACGGAAGCCGCGCTGTTTGGATGCGATATCGTCGCGGGCGGTCATGAACAGGATCGGAATCTCCTGATTGAGCGCACGGACATTCTGCGCAAGCTCAAAACCATCCACACCCGGCATCATAATATCCGATACGATCAGGTCGAACATATTCTCATAAAGCGCGTCGTAGGCATCCGTGGCGTTCAGACATCCCACCGCCTCATAGCCGCTGTGATTCAAAAAGGAGCAGACCGTTTTATTCAGTTCCCTGTCGTCTTCTACAACCAATATCTTAAACATGATGTTCCCTCCGTCGGTTACTGTCAGCTATGATACAGTATAACACGCAAATGTTAATGTTTTGTTTGCATTTTGAGAATTTTGATAAAAACCTTTCTTTAACCAGGAAATAGAGCAGCACCGGAATGACGCTGCAATAAATCGTTACAATCATTTTCAACATTTTATAGCATGGGTGCAAAAATCCGCGTCACAGAGCGGATCAGGCTTTCGACCAGGCTGGTTTTCAGCATATCCGGCGTGATGCGGATGGATTTGGCGACGGTATCATCCATGTCGGCACGCAGATCCCGGATGCTGTCACAGCCGTACATCCAAACGCCGTTCTCAAAGTGATGCACAAGCGAACGGTAATCGAGATTGATCGTGCCGATCATGGCGATTTCATCGTCTGCCAGATAACTTTTCGCATGGATGAAGCCGGGCTCATATTCGTAGATTTCCACGCCCGCATCCATGAGCCGCCGGTAGAAGCTCCGCGTCATGCCGAAGGCCATTTTCTTGTCGGGAATATGCGGTACGATGATCTTGATATTGACACCGCGCAGGGCTGTGTTTTCAATATCCTGACACAGGTCATTGTCGATGATGAGATAAGGCGAGGTCATGATGACCGATTCCCGTGCGCCGTAGAGCATATTCTGGATCACACTCTTGCCTACGTTGCGCTTGTAGATCGGGTTGGGACCGTCGCCGAATGGGATGACATAGCCATTCTCGCGGATATCCTGCATCGGATAAAGGTCATCCCGGTCAGCAGGCAGACGGCGGAACTGGATGCCAAAGTCAACCGAGAACAGCTTTGTCAGCTCCCATACCGCCTCTCCCTCCAGACGGATGGCGGTGTCCTTCCAATGACCGAAACGGACAATTTCATTGATGTATTCATCCGCGATGTTCACGCCGCCGGTGTAGCCGATTTTTCCGTCAATCACAAGAATCTTGCGGTGGCTTCGGTTGTTGAACTCGCTGTCGGCGTTGCCCTTCATGCGGGAAAACGGCGTTGCCTGAATCCCGAACGAACGCAGCTGTTTATGATAGTCACCGGGCAGGGTGGACATACACCCGATGTCGTCATACATCACACGCACTTCTACGCCGGCTGCGGCTTTTTCCTTCAGAATCTCAAGGATAGAATTCCAGAACTTCCCTTCCTCGACGATGAAGTATTCCATGTAAATAAATTTTTCAGATTTCCGCAGGTCTTCCAGCATTGCGGCGTGCATATCCTCACCAAGCGGGAAATAGGTCTGCCTTGTATCTGTGAACAGATGGGTTTCCGCGATATTGCAGAGCATTTTCGCCTGAGATGCCGCTGTGGGCGACTGCTGTTTCAGTGCATCAAACAGCGCATGATCCTCTTTTTTGTAGCCGCGGTCTTTCAGTGCCTGCAGACGTTTGATAAACCGTTTCTGCAGCGTCCGGTTGTAGAAGATGAAATACAGCATAAATCCCGCAATCGGCAGAATCAGCACAAACAGCAGCCACGGGATTTTGTAGTCCGGATTGTCGTCAGAGGCGATGATGCGGATGACGCAGGCGATCTCCGTAGCCCACGCCGCCAGATAAAAATAAGGGATATAGTAACAGCAGGCGAACACAATTCCGATGATTGCCGCAACCTCCAGAACGGTGATCAGCATGGCGATGATGTACCGCACCGGGATGTAATTGTACTCCCGCTCGATCGTTTTATCGCCTGCCTGACAGCTGAATTTTCGTTTCATCGAGGTCCTCCTCTTTTTGGTTGAACAAGCATATAAGCGAAGCGCGTCCTTCTGTTGACATGCTCCGCTTTCTGTGAATTTTACTTATTCTTCGTGGCATCGATGCGCTTTTGGGCAGCTGCGATCCGGTCGTTTGCTTCTGCAATCTGGGCGTCACGCTGTTCCTGCATAATTTTCTTTGCAGTTTCGGGATTGCCCATTGCTTTGGCTTCTTCCCACTGTGCCTTGGATTCTGCCTTTGCTGCGGCGAAGTTTGCACGGTCAACCTCATGCTGTGCCCTGGCGGACTGCTTCATGTCGCCAAACGCTTTTTTGAAAAAGGTCTTGATGCCCATATTGTCTCTCCTTTACTTGTTCATGATCTTTTCGCTGAGTGCGAGAATCTGGTCTGCATACTTTTTCTTGCGGGATGCGAGGATGTTCTTGTAAACCGGATAGTTGGCAATTGCCATTACCATGCCGACGATACCGATCACAATGCCGGGAATCATGGCGTTTTCCAGACCAAAGGTTGTGCCGATGTCGGTCATGGTGAGGCTCATGCCGGCACCCATGATGATGGCGCTGATGCTGCCGAATACATAAGCGAACACATTTGCGGGACGCTTTACTTCTGCGTCCAGTGCGCGAAGCGCATCCAGCTCGGAGGGCTGCTGTTCCATATACTGGGTACGGATTTTCTGGGCGATAAACTGCTGATCGTTCTTGTTCATAATCATTACCACTGCTTTCGTTTACGAAAGCTTTCCTTTCAAATATTTCGTCCCGAAATTCGGGCATTGAGGCTGGTTTTTCGTAGAAAAATCGTTGTTGTAAACATCGAAAGTCACAAAACCCGATGACCTCTTTCTTTTTGGTGCGTTTATTATAGCTTAGTGATGTTTTTGAAAGTTTTGAAAAATGTTTGCGTTTTATTAAAAAGAAAATCTCCCATGGATTCGGCATCCATGGGAGAAACAAGAAGCGAACAGGCACATCGGCCTCTATAGAAAAACAATCGGACTGCTGCAAATATCCAACAGCCCGATTATTTTATCTTTTTTTATAGATTACAAGTTCCGGATTTGCCCCATCCTTTCCGTATGTACAGACAAGTAAAAAATCCATATTCGCGGCAATGCCAAAGCATCGGCCGCCGCCTTGCTCACATTCAAGCTGATTTCCGAGATAGGTTGCGGTATCGTCAAGAAATTTCACCTTTTGTCCGCTCGGGAGCGTATATTCGAGATTGATATATCCACCCATCAGAAAACTGAGTGTTTGGACCCGAGGCATTCCGTCCACATGCAGATCGTTGAATTCACGGATGAGCTGTTGTTTGAATGCCTCAAATTTTTTGTCCCCACCGAGGTCTCGGTACCGTTTCCAGTAATTGAGCTTCGGAAGCTGCTCCTCAAAGAATGCCCTCGCCTGATCTGCCGGCCAGTGATCGTTGGACATATGATTCACCAGAAAATCTGTCAATTCCTCAAGACTTGAATAACAAAAATGCCCGTCAGCGTAACACCACTTACAGTATTCTTCGTTGAAGAACCCGTCGGTTTCACGGCTGATATTTTCGTCTTCAAGCGGCATACCGCAGCATTGACAGACCAGCTTTCTCGGTGAACCGAGCAGTGTATTGATCGAAACATCAAACAGCTTGGAGAGCAGCTTCAGCGTATCTGTGTTGGGGATTGTATCTCCATTCTCCCAACGGCTCACCGCCTGACGGGTGACGAATACCTTTTCGGCTAGCATATCCTGAGACAGTCCGTGCTTCGTTCTGAGTTCAAAAATAATATCCTTTGTTTCCATTGTGCCACCGCCTTTCCTTCATGTAAACAGTATATCATAAATGTCTGTCATTTGCAAGCAACGCGCTGTTGCTGCCGGAACGATTCTGCCACGCAAAGAACAGCCGGTTTACCTCCGCCCCCAACAGCAAAATGACCGTACAGAAATATATCCACAGCATGATCAGGCAAACGGCCGCAAGACCGCCGTAGATCACCGAAGCATTCGGAAAAAAGGTGATATACAGTGAATAGAAAAAGGAAAACAGGACCCATCCTACGGCGGCAAAGACAGCTCCTGGCAGGTGTGACCAAAACCCCGATCGAATGGCATGGCTCCGTCTTGCCGTAGCGGAATACATGATACAGAACACAAAACACATCAGTGCGAAAAACACAGGAAAGCGCAGGCGCAGGATGAGCGCTGTATTATGCGGGAAGCCGATCAGCACTGCAAGGAATGTCCCGAACAGCAGGAGGACAACCACGGCGACGGTCAAAACAATGGAGATGAGTGTGCTGATCAGGGATTTGATCTTGTTCCGGAAAAATCCCCGTGCCGGCTTTGCACGGTACACGGTTTCAAGACCGGCCCGAATGGCGGCCGTGCCCTTGGATGCTGTCCATAGGGTCGTGACGGCAGACACGGACAGAAGCGGGACATTCGGTGCATCCTCCAACTCATCCAGTACGGTACCAAGCACCGATGCCAGTTGTTCGGGAATCGAGATATCCGGAAAAACACTGCGCACATCGGCGGGAATCAGCAAACCGATGACGGACATAAGAAGCGATATAAACGGAACAGCGGAAATGATAACAAAAAAGGAAGCCTGTGCCGCGTAAACGGTGATCTGATCGGCGGAAATCACGGATGTGATATTCCGGATCTGAGAGATCATTCCCACAAGACGGTGCTCTATAGGTTTCATGCCGCCATCCGCGCTCCTTTCCGTATTCGTACCGATTACGTCAAAACCGGTTCTGCCACACCATAGTATATCACGGATTTGCCCGATGATTTCAGAACGTCTGCGTTTCCGTCTGTGCGCCCGATGCAAATTAATCCTTTTTTTGCCGCATCTTCCCTCTCGTCGCCTCATAACTTGCGTTCACAAGCAAATCGACCAAACCGTCCTCCGCATCGGGCAGCAGCACAGAAATCCAATGGACCTTGTTCATGTGATACGCAGGATACACACCGTCTGCTGCATCAAACGAGCCGAACAGCTACGTCGGCAGCTTCAGATTGACCACGTCGATGACCGTATCACTGTCAAATCCGAACTTCCGGCGGGAGACGCGCATCATGATGGCATACCATTTGCGGTTGGATGTATGACGGAACACGGCGGTTTCAAAATCTCCGTCAAACGGATAGTCCGCCTCTGTACCGTAGGTAGTAAAGCAGTAATCAAGAAAGGCTTGTCTTGTCATGATCGGTTGTATTCCTCCTCACATCAAACGTACTTGGTTGGATGCAGCCGAATATACACAGCTTGACCAAGTCACATTACTTCTCTTTTGTTACCCCATCCGATGATGTCTGCACCCACCGGAGTACAAAA
>JAFTLK010000258.1 GCA_017455975.1 Clostridia bacterium
CGGTTCCGATGGCATCCACCCCGGAAGAATGCAAAGCGATCATCGATGCGGTCAGCAGCTCGCACAAAATTTACATGATGGGCGAAACCTGCATATACTATCCGTGTGCGATGTTCTGCAAACAGGAATACGAACGCGGCACCTTCGGCAAGTTTGTCTTCGGCGAGGCGCAGTACTTCCACGATCTGTCGCATTTCCCGCCGGATTATCAGGCGGACCGCAGATATTCCGCAGCACTGCCGCCGTTTTTCTATCCGACGCACTCCACCTCAATGCTGCTCTGGGCAACCGGTGCACATGCGACCCGCGTAACAGCATTCGGATACCGTGATACCGAGGAGAATACACCGTTTGCCGTCGGCGAGAATGCGTATGACAACGAATTTTCCGATGAGTTTTCGCTGATGCAGCTGTCGGACGGCGGTGTTGCGCGCATCAGTGAATGCCGCCGCATCGGCTACAAAGCGCCGTCCTCCTTCATCTCCGGTTTTTACGGCACCAAAGGCTCCTATCAGTTCAACAACGCCCAGCACCTCGTCACGCGCCTGACCCCGACCGGTGTTGATCTGACCGATGTGTCGGCGGATGTCAACCCTGCCGCCATGGAGGTGCACCGCACCGACGAGGACTTCCGTCAGCGTGTCGCCAATCATACATGGCAGGCAAATTCCCATGCACCGGTTCAGTCCGGGGAAGTCTCCCGCCTGCCGGCATCGTTTGTGGACTGCCCGAACGGTCATATGGCGTCTCATCAGTTTCTGATCGACGATTTCTGCACGGCTGCCGCGTCCGATACGCTCCCGCGTGTTCATGCATGGCTGGCCGCGCGCTTCACAATCCCCGGTCTGATCGCACACGAATCGGCAAAGCTGGGCGGTGTTCCGCTCGACATTCCCGATTACGGCGACGCGCCGCAGATCTGGTAAACCACAGGAGGAAATCCATTCATGCCGGAATTTGATCTTTACACCGTCATCGCACAGGGTGTCGGCGTGATTGCCATGATCCTTGCGTATTTCATCTATTCTGCCCGGACGCGCAAAACACTCATCACCCTCAAATTTGTTTCAAACGCCCTGTGGGCAACCCATTATTTCATGCTCGGCGCCTATCCCGGTGCCATCATGAATGTCATCAACATGGGACGCGAAACCGTCTTCCAGTATAAGACATCCCAAAAATGGGCGCAGACACCGATCTGGGTTGTGGTATTCATTATCATCAACTGCAGCTCCACCGTGCTTTCGTGGCAGGGATGGCAGAGCGCACTCCCCGCACTCGGTGCATCCATTGCCGTCATCGGTCTTTGGTGCGCAAGTCCTCTGACCATTCGGCTGTTCAGTCTGCCGTCCACGACGTGCTGGCTGCTCTACGCACTGATGTCCGGCACGGTCTCCGGCATCATCTGCAACGTGATTCAGCTCATTGCCATTTTTGTCGGTCTGTATCATGACGTCAAGGAACGCAGAACCGCAAAAAAAGAAGCCGCCTCAAACGAAGCAGCTTCCAAATAACCAAATTGTCAGAATCCGATATGGCAGAGCCAGTTCCAGAGCAGTCCCGGCCACTGTGCCGCATGAGGATTGCCGCGGTCGGCACGGGTACCAAGCCCCATACCGTGTGAGCCCTCCGGGAAAATGTGCATTTCATAGAGAATGCCTTTTTTCCGGAGGTTTTCTGCGTAACGGAGCGAGTGGATCACATTGACGGTGCTGTCCTCCACCGTGTGGAACAGAAACGCCGGCGGTGCATTGTCCGGGATGTGCAGCTCGGGAGAAAATGTCTCTGCGTTTTCTCCGACCTTGCCCGGAAACAGCTTTTCCGTGCACCAGTCGATGCGGATGCCCTCCTCTGCAAAGCTGATGTAGGAATAACAGTGAATCTGCGCACTCGGCATACAGTCGATGTGTGCAAGCTCATCCATTTCCTCGCCGTCAATCGGCGCGGTATGCGTACAGAGCAGACCGATCAGATTGCCGCCGGCCGACGATCCCATGACACCGATTTTATCGGGTGCGATACCGAATTTCTCTGCATTGGCACGGACAAAACGGACAGCGCGGCGCGCGTCCAGCAGCTGTGCCGGATGGGTGTACGGCGCGACACGGTAGTCAACGACAAAGGCGTCCATGCCGTTTGCGTTCAGAAATTCTGCGTAACCCCTGCCCTCATGCTCTGCGCGGTGGGTGTAGCCGCCGCCGGGAAAGATGACAACGGTACCGTCGTGTGTCTTGTTCTCTGCCGGATAATAGTGAATCTGCGGGTCTTCTTCCCCCTCAATGTAAAAAGGCGTTGTGTTCCAGAGCTTATAGGATTGCATAATCGTCCTCCCATCGGTATATTGGATACCTTTATTATAACAGACAATCCCCGCATTTGCAAGTACCCGGTGCAAAATTGCACGGCTAAATTGCACTGCAATTCTGCAGAAAAAAGCCTCCCGTAGGAGACTTTTTTCATTTTTATACACTCGTTTCCCGCATTTCCGCAGGTGCGGGAGCAGCGGCAAAGGTGACCACCGCCTTGAACAGATCGCCGTCCACCATCAGCGAAAGTCCTCCTCCCTGCAGCTTGCAGAGGCTGTCGGCAATCGCCAGTCCCAGTCCCGAGCCCTCGGTGTGACGGGATGCATCGCCGCGCACAAACCGCTCGGTCAGCTCATCCGCCGATACGGAAATCGGATTTTCGGAGATGTTGCGGAAGGTCATCTGTACACGTCCGTCGTTTGTCAGATCCGCCGTCAGATAGACGCGTGTGCCGGTCATCGAATACTTGCAGATGTTGCCGAGCAGATTGTCAAAGACACGCCACAGATGCTTGCCGTCGGCTGTGATCCACAGAGGATTGTGCCGGATATCGAGCACCGCATGGAGTCCGCGCGCAGAAAACCGTTCCTCATATTCCCCGACCGCCTGTGTCAGAAGCTCTGCGGCATCGGTCGGCGTCAGCGTTACGGGAAGGGTACCTGTGGATGCCTTGGACGCTTCAAGCAGATCCTCGGTCAGCTTTTTCAGCCGGATTGCCTGACGCGACAGCACGGAAATGTATTCCTTCATCGTTTCGTTCTCACATTCTTCCTTTGAAAGAAGATCGGTATAATTGATGATCGAGGTCAGCGGCGTTTTCAGATCATGGGAGACATTGGTGATCAGCTCCGTGCGGAACCGCTCGCTTTTCATACGGTCCTCCACCGCAACGGAAATCGCGTCACCGATGTGATTGAGGCTGTCGCCGATCTGCTTCGGTGCACCGTGCAGACGGGCGGTATCGGTATAATGGTTGATCTCCCCGGCAGCGATCTTCTTTGCACCGCGTCGGACAACATCAAGCTCCAGCATGTAGAAACACAGGAACAGTCCTGCCGCCAGTGCCGTCAAAAACCACAGCACGACAAGCCCGTTTGAAAAAATCACAATCAGCGTCCAAAGGCCGAAAATCGCACACCCGGCAAGCCACTTGGCTGTCAGCGGCAGATTTTCAAACACCAGCGCACATCTGCGCCACACCGCCCGACAGCCGCCGAAGCACAGCCGACCGAACCGGAAAATGAGCGTATTGCGCCACCATTTTCCGCCGCGCAGACGGCGTGCGCCCTCCCGCAGGATGGACAGGATCAGC
>JAFTLK010000259.1 GCA_017455975.1 Clostridia bacterium
ACCAAAGAAGCGCGCTTCCGTTCGTGCTGAATTGCCGCCGGACGAAAGCGATCTTGGTACAGTGGTCAAGGCGGCAACAGATGCTCACTCCTCTGGCGGAATTATTGCGCTATCCGCTCAAATGTTGATATTCGAACATCGGAGGTGGCTCTGTGCATCTTTGCACATGGCTGGGTTCGGAGGATTAGGGCGTCACTCCGAAATAAGCCTTCCCTGGTGAGGGAGAGGTGACGAAGAAAGCGGAGCTTTCTTCCGAAGATGGCAGAGCCATCTTCTGCGGATCTGAGTCGTTCCCTTGTTACTTTATCACTCCGCACAACAGCCTTCCCTGTGGGGATG
The DNA here is from genome assembly GCA_017455975.1 of Clostridia bacterium. Taxonomy (GTDB): domain Bacteria; phylum Bacillota; class Clostridia; order Oscillospirales; family CAG-272; genus RGIG3925. The sequence goes on from JAFTLK010000259.1 coordinate 340, forward strand.
CCTGCATCCCTGTAGGAACCAGTCCGCTATCATCCGCAAAAAACAACGGGAACACATCATCTCTGACATGTTCCCGTCGGTGAAATCTGGGAAATCGGATACAGCGGCTTACTGCAGGACGCGGTAAGCGTCGGTCATTGCCTGCATCATCGCGCCGCCGAAGTGCGGATAATCGGTGATGCGCAGGATATAGCGCGGGGCGTCGGGATCGGGGGTCTCTGTATACGTCCAGCTGACAACGCCGTCGATATCACAGTCGGCAGAAACCGGGACATACGAGAAGACGGCACGTGCGTCCTCCGCAGGAATCAGCTGTCCGCCGCGGTCGGATGACAGTCCTGCGGCGTGCAGGATTGCAGTGGTGGAATAGAAGCGGCGCATTTGTCCTGTCTCGGCGTGATATGCGTCGGACAGCTCATTTTGCTCCAGTGCATCGAGCCACAGCGGATCGGCGCTCTTTTCAAACATATAGGAGAAAAACGCACGCAGACGGGGAGACATCGCATCAAAAAGCGGTCCCTGCTGCTCAAAAAACAGCCCACTGTTTTCGCCGAAGTTGTGCTCTCCAAAGTAATGATCCCCCTCGCCGAGCGCCTGAAAGCACGGACACCAATATACCGGACACGGCGCACGCATCACGGTGATGTAGGCCGCTCTGCCGCACATGACGTTCCACTCGCGCTCAATGCCGTCCGGATGCTCTGCCGTTCCTGCAACAAGGTAGATGCCGGAACACTTCTCACGGAACAGCGCCGGGTCTTTTGATACGGCGGCGGCGATGTCGGAGCACTCCCCGACCATGACCAGCGCGGTTTTTTCGGGATTGCGGCGCAGGATGCGCAGAATTTCGTCGGCCCCGCGTGTACCGTGGATGCCGAGGTCGTCAAGCGTATCGCCGATGCACCGCGTACCGACCGCCGCACCGACCGTCACCGGAACCGTCACAGCCGACAGCATCGACAGCTGTGCACAGGCATTGACCGCCGGCGCATACGGACCGCCCTGTGAGCGCGCCGGATGGTCGATGATGACGCCGGACAGATCGATCTTCCCTGCCGCCGCAAGCGCATACTGCAGGGCAAGGTCAAAATGGTCGTCGGGGTCGTTGTGCGGATGAAAACAGTCGGTTGTGTGAATGACATGCTTCATATTAATGACCATGGCTTTCGCTTGTCGAAAGCCTCCCTTTCTGGAATTTCGTCCCGAAATTCGGGAATTCTGGGGCTGGGTTTGCGAAGCAAAATCGATGTTGTAAAACATCGAAAGCCACAAAACCCGCGTGAAAAATTGATTTTTCACGCTACTGTTCCATATTCTGGTACGCCTCGAAGATCTTCTGGTAGCGCAGCTCGGACTTCTTGATGTTGCGCTCGTAGTGGGAGACGAAGTTCTTGGAGGAATTCTTCAGACAGTTGATGGTAAACCACTGGACACCTTCCCAGCCTTCATATGCGGAAACGAATGTCGTATAACGTCCGTCGAGGATGAGGTCAAGCATTTCCGCAGAATCGTTGTCACGCGCGCCCTTGGTCTTCAGCGTCAGATCGTAGAATGCGGGAACGACGTTCTTGTGCGATTCGGCGCACAGCGCTTCCATGATGATACCGGTGCGCTCGGGATCGGAGACGTTGGACGGGACGGCGAGAACACCTGCATGCAGGTCGACCTGCGTGTAGTACTTTTCCTGCGCCTCATCATACTTGGGATACGGAATGATACCGAAATCGGCATCCATGTTGCGCAGCTTGGTGATGGAATTGAACTTTGCGGCCGCGATCAGCGCATTGCCCTGTTCAAACAGCGCCGTGATCTTGGGGTCCTGCTCAAATACACCCCAATGGTTGTACAGCGTCGTTTCGCTTTCGTAGATGAGCGTATAGAGACGCTCGACCACATCAACGGTCTTGTCGTTGTTGATGGTGATGATCGGGTATCCCGTCTCATCATATTCCGCAACGGACAGATCCATGGCGTAGGTCCAGGTACCGATGGCGCTGTCCGAGTGCGTGACAAAGCCCCAGCGGTCGGCTTCGGTCATCTTACCGTCGCCGTCGATGTCACCGGAAACGCCCTTGATGTACTCGCAGAATGTATCGAGCGTCCACTTGCCGGATTTGACCAGCTCATACGGACTTTCCAGATCGTAGTCCTCGACCATCTGCTTGTTGAAGATCATGCCCCATGTGTAGTCCAGCTGGGTCGTCAGGTAATCGCCGATGAGCAGGTGGAGCTTGCCGTCGATGGTCAGACGCTCTGCCGAATCGGAATTCCACCACGGCTGATTGAGGTTGATATACGGAATGTCGTGCCAGTTATAGAAATAGCCGTCCGGTGCGCAGAAGCCGCCGTAGGTGGTCTGCGGAATGGCGATGTGATAGTCCTCAGAGCCTGCCGTAACCGCTTCCTCGACCATATCGGTCAGCGTGTACTCATCGGCCTCCGTTGCCCAGACATAGTCGAAGTTGATGTTGAAGCGCTCGGACACGGTACGGTTGCGCTGGAAGACGGCATCGTTGACGGGTTCGCCGTTTTCCTCCTCGGCAAACGCCTCCAGTCGGTGGTCGAGGTCGTCACGGGAGAGAATGACGAAGGTTTCCCCGCCGAAGTCACGTTCGGGGAGGTTATCGGGCAGGGGATCTGCGGTTTCTGTCGGAGCGGCGGTTGTTTCGGGGGCATCGGTGGTCGCTGCCTCGGTCTGTCCGTCCGAGCCGCAGGCGATCTGGGATGGGATCAGAAGTGCCAGCAGAAGTGCGGCGGTCATTTGCTTTTTCATATCGCTTTGTTCCTTTCACAGCAATGAAATTGATTTATTTTTTTGGTCAGTATATCACAAATAAGCCGATTTGTCAAGGCTGGATACGCTGCATCCCTTTTCTGATATTTGTTGCTGAAAAAAACTTCGTTGATTTCACCAAAGAGCGTTCGCATACTAAATACAAAAGGATTATTACCAGATCGCGTCTGAACCGACACCTTGAATTATTCATAATTATATTGTATACTGTATCTTGAATTATTCATAATTATATTGTATACTGTATATAGATGGAACTTATTGAGAATTTTTTCGTCTAAACAAATACAGTCATGACGGAAAAACAGGCATACTGATGATATACTGGATATGTGAGAACAGTTCGATAAAACTGAATTTGACAAAGGAGGATATCTATATGAAAAAGTTAGTAGCATTAGTTTTGGTAATGATTGGCATCCTTGCTTTGGTTGGGTGTAATAATACAAAAAATGATTTGCAAAAACGTTTTCCGGAATACTACAACCTTGACACATTAAAAGGTATAGAAGTCTACGTATGGCAGACCGATGGCGGGACATATAAATGTGGTGCCATGCTGGGAACAAATCGAGGTAAGACATTTGAAGAAATATTAAACTTGGAAAAGAACAGTGCAACATTTGAAGAAATGAGAACTATACTTTCCTCGTATGACACAGACAAGGAAGAAATCACCATAATACCTATAAAAATCAATACAGATGGTTTTGAAATCATAACGGATGAATTTGAACAAATCAGCGAGATATTTTGGGATAACTTACAAAATTCAGAAAACAGTAATGTTTCGATAGAAAATAATAAGATAGTTAATATTGCACTTGAGCATTGCAAAACGAACTATGATTTTATTGATACCACTTATGATTCGGTTAATGATGAATGGACAGTGGAATTCTGGGAAACTGGTGCAAAACTTCCTGCACAAAGAGTAGTTCTTGATAAAAATGGAAATGTCTTAAATGTTTGGTTTGCAGAATAACCAAACCCCAATAAGTCGAACAAATACGGAGCAGAGGTTTAGACCTCTGCTTCTGTTGTTTTGCTCTGTAATTGCCCTGTGGTTCATTTTAAGCCCAATGAAGAATGCTGTGGGTGTTGCCTTAAATCGCATTGTGGTGCATTCCCTTGTGCATTTCGATGATGGATACGATTTATAGGCGTTCAGCAACAATAATCTAAAAAGGGACTACGCTGCTCCGCCGCATCGGACGATGATTCTTATACACAAAACCGACGATACAGGAAAGGCGCAGCCCGTGCGGCGGCAGATACACACAATTCCCCGTTGCAACTATGAAAAAACACGAAAAAATTTTCATTCGGGGATTGAAAACGGATGCCGATTGTGGTATACTAATCACAGAATAACCACACAGGAGTGAAACCTTTATGAAACTCGCATTTTTTGATGCAAAACCGTACGACAAGCCCGCGTTTGATGCCTGTGCCGCGGATGCCGGCATCAAAATCAAATACTACGAAACCAAGCTCAATGAGGATACCGTCGAGCTTGCGACCGGTGCCGACGCGGTCTGCGTATTCGTCAACGATACTGTCAACGCAGAGGTCATTGACCGCCTGCGGCAGCTCGGTGTCAGGACCCTTGCGCTGCGCTGTGCCGGCTTCAACAACGTCGATGTCAAGCACGCCTATGGCAGACTGCACGTGGTCCGTGTTCCGGCGTACTCCCCGTATGCCGTTGCCGAGCACGCCATTGCTCTGCTGCTGACCTCTGTGCGCCGCATCCACAAGGCGTATATCCGCACCCGCGACTTCAATTTCAGTCTGAATGGCATGACCGGCTTTGACCTGCACGGCAAGACGGTCGGTGTCATCGGTACGGGACGCATCGGACGCGTCTTCATTGATATCTGCCTCGGCTTCGGCATGAAGGTTCTCGCCTACGACAAATATCCGGCGCCCGGTCTTGACAACGGCGACACAGTGCGCTATGTCACGCTGGAGGAGCTGTTTGCAGGCTCCGACATCATCTCCCTGCACTGTCCGCTGACTGAGGAGACCTACCACATCATTGATGAAGCTTCCCTTACCGCCTGCAAACGCGGTGTCGTGCTCATCAACACATCCCGCGGTGCTCTGGTCGACGCGGAAGCGCTGCTTGCCGCCATCAAAGCCCGCAAGGTCGGTGCCGCGTGTCTGGACGTCTACGAGGAAGAATCCGATCTGTTCTTTGAAGACAATTCCGGTCATATTCTGGAGGACGATACGCTCGCGCGGCTGATTTCGATGCCCAACGTCATCGTCTCCTCCCACCAGGCGTTTCTGACCGAGGAAGCACTGTCCAACATCGCCGAAACGACGGTGCAGAACCTGCTTGACATGGAAAACGGTCAGTGCGCAAATGAGGTCTGTCACCGCGGTGAATCGGCTGAGGACTGCAAGAGCGGAAAGTGTTTTTGATACCTTATTTCTCTCTGTAGGGCGGGGTTTAACCTCTGTTCAATGCGTAGATGACCAAGTCACCTTATACGGCGGACGACACGTGAATCGCCCCTACATGATATATAATATCACATGATTCTCATTTCTCATTTCTCATTTCTCATTTCTAATTTCTAATTTCTCATTTACGAAAGGAGTCCCCCATGGAAACCATCCGCAAAATTGACATGCATGCCCATGTATCGGCATATCCGACATTGACGCCGAAATCCCGCTACAACGGAGAAACCTATCCGTCCGCCGAGCAGCTCATCAAGATGTACGACGAGCTCGACATCGAATACGGCGTCCTGCTTCCGATCGTCTGCCCGACCTCGATGCTGTTCACCTCCACGCCGGAGTCATACAAGGTCATCGCTGACGAGCATCCCGACCGCTTTGTCTGGTTCTGCAACGTCGACCCGCGCGCCATCGGCAACCGTCCCGATTCCGACTTATCCTATCTGCTCATGCACTACAAGAACCTCGGTGCACGCGGTCTTGGCGAGCTGACCTCCAATATGTACGCAGACGATCCGTTCATGGACAACCTGTTCCATCACCTCGAAGAATGTGATATGCCGGTGCTGTTCCACATCTCACCTTATCTCGGCCACGAATACGGCATCGTCGACGATCTGCATCTGCCGCGCATTGAAAAAATGCTCAAAAAGCATCCGCGCCTCAAGTTCATCGGTCACTCCCAGCCGTTCTGGGCAGAGATTTCCGCTGATCTGAAGGAAGAGGAACGCAACCAGTACCCGCAGGGCAAGGTCACCGACGGCACGCTGGCACGTCTGCTCCGTACATACGATAACCTTTACTGTGACTACTCCGCCGGCTCCGGCATGAACTCCATGCGCCGCGATCCCGACTACGCCGTCCGCTTCATGGAAGAATTCCAGGATCGTCTGATGTGGGGCTGTGACATCTGCGCACCCTCCAACAAGCATCCCTACGAGTTCCGCAGCTTCATGGACGGTCTGCGCGCTGAAGGCGGCATCTCCGAAACCGTGTATTACAAGATCGCGCGCGGCAATGCGGAAAAGCTCTTACATCTGAATTAAAATCATAAGAAGAGGAGAAACACAAATGGAAAAACTCGCACTGCTTGGCGGCACACCGGTGCTGACCGAAGAAAACGGCTCCATGTTTTCCTGGCCGATCATGACCGAGGAAGACTATGACGCGGCAATGTACGTCGTCAAAAACAACAAGTTCTCCGCAACCGACATCACCGAAAAGTTCCAGGAAGAATTCGCTGCATGGCAGGGCAGAAAATATGCCATTGCCTACTGCAACGGCACGATGTCCCTGACCTCCGCAATGTTTGCCATCGGTCTCGGACACGGCGATGAGATCATCTGCCCGACCAAAACCTATTGGGGCTCGGTTTCCCAGGCAATCAATTTCGGCGCATCTGCGGTCTTCTGCAACATCGATGAAAACCTGTCCATGGATCCTGCCGACATCGAGCGCTGCATCTCCCCGCGCACAAAGGCGATCATGGTCGTCCACTATTTTGCGTATCCCGCCGATATGGACCCGATCATGGAGATCGCACGCAAGCATAACCTTTACGTCATCGAGGACGTTTCCCACGCACAGGGCGGTATGTACAAGGGCAAGAAGCTCGGTACCTTCGGCGATATCGCAGCGATGTCTCTGATGAGCGGCAAGTCCTTTGCGGCAGGCGAGCTCGGCATTCTCGTCACTGACGATACCCGCCTGTATGAGCGCGCCATGGCATTTGGCCATTATGAGCGCAACAACGCAAATTACATCAAGGAATCCGACGATTTGAAGGATTACTTCCACATCGCACTCGGCGGTGCCAAGGGCCGCGCCAACCAGCTTTGCTCTGCCCTCGCCCGCGTGCAGCTGAAATATTACGATGAACGCTGTGCCGAGATCCGCCGTGCCATGAACTATTTCTGGGATCAGCTCGAAGGGCTGCCGGGCATCCGTGCCATCCGCGTCGATGAAGCAACCGGCTCCAACATGGCAGGCTGGTATTCCCCGCACGGCATCTACCATGCAGAGGAGCTCGGCGGTCTGTCCGTCAAGAAGTTCTGTGAGGCGCTCCGTGCCGAGGGCTATCGGGGCTGTTGGGACGGCGGCAACTTCTGTCTGCATACGCACCCGTTCTTCAAGACCTTTGACCTGCGCAATGAGGGCAAGCCCTCCCGTATCGTCTACAACGACACCGATGTCCGTCTGGATGACGACAAGTGCGCACCGTCCGCCGACATTCAGTGCTTCTCCGTGCCGTGGTTCAAGCATTATGACACAGAGATCATCGACCGTTATGTAGCGATCTTCAAAAAGGTCATCGAAAACTACGAACAGCTGCTTGACAACGACGAAAAGAAGCAGCAGGGCGGCCGCTGGTACGGTACCGAAAACGAATAAGCCATCGGGGAGGCACTCACTGCCCGTGTTCCTTATGATGATAGAACCGCTGCACGGTTGAAACCGAATCTCCACATATAATAAAACATCCGTCCTTGATCCGGGCGGATGTTTTTTTGCGCTGCAGCGGCGTTTTGTTCAGTTATCTGCACTTTCGAGACAGGCATCGACGATCGGTGGTTCATCGCGTCCTCTTTTCGTTTTGGTTGATATGTGTTGTTTTATGTTGTTTGTGTCATGCGGTACAGCCGTTTTGCAGCTTCCAGCGCCGCCGCAAAGCCAGCCTCCAGACCGAGATCACCGATGCCGCACTCCAGCGTCATCATGCGGGAAAACAGCGGCGCGC
>JAFTLK010000260.1 GCA_017455975.1 Clostridia bacterium
GCACTGGATCTTGCTGATCCGGAAGCACTCTCCCGATACCGTGCATGTCTTGCCGCGGAACAGCCTTCTGTCCGCGTGCTTGTCAACTGTGCCGGATACGGAAAGTTCGGCGCATGCGAAACGATTCCCGCGGATGAGCAGCTCGGGATGATTGATCTCAACTGCCGTGCGCTGACAGCGGTGACAATGGAGACGCTGCCGTATATGACACAAGGATCCAGAATCGTGATGGTTGATTCGTTGTCCGCATTTCAGCCGGTGCCGTATATGGCGGTCTACGGTGCGACAAAAGCGTATGTGCTCTCGTACAGCCGTGCTCTCAACGCAGAGCTTGCCCCGCGCGGGATTCGTGTCATGGCAGTATCGCCCGGCTGGGTCAAAACGGATTTCTTTGACCGTGCTGAGGCCGACAGAACAAAGCCTGTCGTGTCGTATATGAATGTTCTGTGGGAACCGGCTGACGTTGTGAAAACGGCAATTCGGGATCTTTACCACAGCAAAAAAGACGTCTCCATCCATGGTTTCCCCGTCAAAGCGCAGGTGCTCGGCGTTAAGCTGCTGCCGCATAAACTGATTATGAAAATATGGATGAAGCAGCAGGGATTGCCGAAGAAGACATAAATGAAGAATAGGCGGTTTCTCACATCTGTAGGGGCGTGCATTGCGCGCCCGCAGGATAGGAATGAAATGTTTTAACGGTATACGAATATCCTGATATTTCATTCTATGATAAAACTTCGATGTTAATCATGATCGAATGCCGCGTCTCGGGCGCGCAATGCACGCCCCTACAGGCATAGAAAAACACCTGCGTCTTCTGATAATAAAATCAACAAAATTTTCTCAAACGGAAAGGATATACAACCATGAAAGAATACAAAATCAAAATGATGGATCACGCACCCATGTGTGACAAGTGCTGGAGTCGCATTGAAAAGACGATGATCGACGAATGTGTCTGGATGGACGACTACAAGCCCGTCTGTTATGCACAGGTCTGCTATGTCAAGGGAGACGGCTTCTGGGCGCGTCTGACATGCGAGGAATCGAACCCCAAGGCGGTGCACGAAGGCTTCTACTCCGATGTCTACAAGGACTCCTGCCTCGAAATGTTCGCAAAGTGGGACGATGCGTCTGACAAGTACATCAACATCGAAATGAACTCCAAGGGCTCTTGTCTGATCGCGCTCGGTGCTGACCGTCACGATCGCACACCGATCGACAAGCTCTGCGGTCATCCGTTTGAGGTCAAGGCAGAGGTAAAGGACAACGAGTGGAACGTCACCGTTCATATCACAGAAGAAGATCTTTCCAAGATCTACGGTATGTCGGCAGACAAGTTCGTTCCCGGTTATGTCATCATGGGCAACTTCTATAAGTGCGGTGATGAAACCGAGGATGAGCACTATGTCATGTGGAATCCCGTCGGCACCGAAAAGCCCGATTACCACAGACCGGAATACTTCGGCCGCATGGTCATCGAAGCATGATTACCAAAGAAACACTGATCGCCGATATCCGTGCGATGGGAATTGCTTCCACGGATACGGTCATGATCCACACCTCGATGCGTGCCATCGGGGGAGTGGACGGCGGTGCGGACACGGTCATCGATGCATTCTGTGAGGTACTGAAAGACGGGCTGCTGCTTGTTCCGACGCATACATGGGGCACGGTCGGACCGAAGAATCCCCTTTATGATGTCCGTACGGCACAACCGAATATCGGCGCATTGCCTTGTGCCGCAGCGCGTCGGGCAGATGGGGTGAGATCCCTTCATCCGACCCATTCGATGTGGGCAAAAGGCGTTGGTGCCGCGGAATTTGTCCGTGGGGAAGAAAAAGCTCTGACCCCGACGCCGCCCGGTTTTGCATGGTCGCGTCTTGCCGATGTCGGTGCAAAGATTCTGCTGCTCGGTGTCGGACTTGATAAGAACACCTACATTCATGCCGTCGATGAGCTGTACGATCTGCCGGACAGACTGGCGGAGGAGCCGTATACTGTGACCATCCGCGACTATGACGGGCAGGAGCTATCGCGCCCGTGCTATCCGCACCATTGCAGTCGTACATGGGATGTTTCGGCGCATTTTGTCAACTTTGAGCCGGCGTTCCTTGCTTGCGGTGTCATGTCGTTCGGAAAGCTCGGCAATGCCGCTGTCCGGATCGTCGATGCAAAAAAGTGCCGTGATACGGTTCTGCGCATCTACGAAAGTGCCGCACGGGATGACACACGCACCGACAAGGATCTGTGTGTAGGTTACCTTGACATTCCGGAATCCTATTACCAATAATACAAACGGCGATGCCGCAGGTTTGTGCCTGACAGCATCGCCGATATTTTTGTTTGATCAGAATACGAAATTGCCGTTTTCAAAGACAGGAATCCGCTCACCGGTCTTAGTGATGCCGGTAACGGTCATATCCTGCGTGCCGATCATGAAATCGACATGGTTGACGGAATGGTTGCCGCCGCGTGCAAACAGGTCTTCCTCGGAAAGCAGCTCGCCGCCCTTGACTGTGTTCGGATAACATCTGCCGAGTGCCAGATGGCAGGAGGCGTTTTCATCAAAGAGTGTGTTATAGAACAGTATGTTCTGCGCACGGATCGGGGAATCATAGGGAATCAGCGCGACCTCCCCAAGTCTGCGGGATCCCTCATCGGTATCGAGCAAACGCGTCAGTGCGTCTTCGCCGACCTCTGCGTGATGAGCGATTACACGGCCGTCGCGGAATGTCAGCGAGAAGCGGTCGATCAGGCACCCCTGATAAGACAGCGGCATCGAGGAAACGACAGTACCGTCTGCCTGCATGCAGTGCGGCATGGTAAAGATTTCTTCCGTCGGCATGTTGGGGAAGTAGACATAACCGTCATTTGAGGTCTCACTTCCGCCGAACCAGATGTGGTTTTCGGGCAGACCGACACGGAAATCAGTACCGAGGCTGTTTTTGTATTCCAGCGCTGTAAATGCGTACTTGTTGAGCTTCGCGGCACGGCGCTTGAGAATGCGGTCATGCTTTTCCCACTTTTTGACGGTATCGCCGCGCGTGATGCGTACGGACTTGAAAATGGCGTCCCACAGAAGACGGATCGCCTGCGCATCGGTGACATCGGGGAAAATCTTCTTTGCCCATGCGGCACAGGGATACGCGACAACCGTCCAGCGCAGATTGCCGGCATCCATGATGTCGTAGAACTCCTTGAGTGCGGCACGGCGTGCTTTGGCGGATGCGAGGAGCTTTTGTCCGTCCACGCCGGCAAACGCCTCGGGGTCTTCCGCGATGATGGAGATAGCAACCGTACCCTCGCGGGCATAATAGTTGCTCTGTTCCGCCTGCCATGCGGGAACGGTCTCAAACTGCGCAAGTGCGGCATTTTCATAGCGGATGCGCGCAGCCTGCGTGTCGGAATACTGCATGATGACGTCCTTTGCACCGCATACAAACGCTTCC
>JAFTLK010000261.1 GCA_017455975.1 Clostridia bacterium
CCGTACCGTCGGACGGATTCCAGATCTCGGCGTCTGCCGTGCCGGAATAGTGCAGAGCAGCATCGGTACGCGACTTGTTTGCGAGCATATACAGTGTCTTGCCTTCCTTCGTTACAAATCTGCCGCGCAGGACCGTACCGCCGGCCGCTTCTCCGCAGAAGGCAGATGTATCGCATGCCGCAAGCTGTGCGAGAATATCGGTAAGCTCGGAGACAGGGCAGTCGTTTGCCGCAAGCGCCTCTCCTGTCAGCGCATCGAAGCGCGGCTTTTCATGGAAGAAGACCACGTTGACGCCGGCACTTGCAAGCGTGTTAAGCGCATCATAGGCATCGCCGTACATGACATCGACGCCGGGCAGAAGCAGATGCTTTACCGTGCAGCCGGAAATCGTCGCAATTCCGGTTTCCTTGACGGCCTGTGCCGCCGCAAGCAGATCCTCACGGTCGACATAGTAGTAGTCATGCCCTGCCTCATAAACGGCGCGGGACAGACCGCCGGTCGCCGCGTCCGCCTTGCGGTCGCCGTTCTGCCAGCTGCCGCAGTAGGCGGGCTTCATTTTTGCCTGTGCGTCCTCCAGCGGATAGTAGATGAATGTATCGCAGTCGTTGTGCAGACCGTCAAGCATGGTACCGAGGCGTCCGACATACTCGTTGAACCAGACCGTTTCTGCCTGATTGGTGTAGCCCTTGGCATGGGGGAATTTACCGCTGCGCCATGCGGAGAAGTCCGCCGAGAAATAGGAATTGGTTCTGCGTACACCGCCCAGATACAAAAGCCCCATGACCGCGGTCATGTTGTCAAGCGGTGCTTTTTTGAATGTCTCAACATCGGCAAACGGGCAGATTTCAACCATCATGCCGTTCGTCTGTTTCTTGCGGACAACCATCTGCGCGTATTTTGCCGTGTTGTAGTCGTAAATTTCGGGATAACAGCAGAGAACATCGATGCCGGGATAGCTTGCCGCAGAGACGACGCGTACATAGTTGCCGTACTGCATGACGTGCTGACAGATGGCCTCCTCGCAAACGTAGTGTCCGGAGAAGCCGCCGCCGTGGGCTTCACACCATGCCGCGATCTGCCCGGAATACGCATCTGCGACGAGCTTGCCTACCAGCTCATAGAACTTCACGCGGACAGGATAGGCATTCTGCTGTCCCTCAAAGAGCAGCGGGAGTGTCGGCAGCATCGATTCGCTGTATTCCGCTTCATATGCTTCAAACAGACCGTCGACCCACGGTGCCAGCGCATAGTTCCATGTCTCGTAATCGCGGGCATAGGAGGTGTGCAGACTCGGCTCGTCGGTGAAAACATTGACGGCACGGCGGTAAGCATCGGGGATCTTCTCTGCAATCGGTTCAAAGCAGAGATCAAGGAACCGCTTGACGGCACGCCGATCCATGACATTGACATTCTGCTTGAAGGAGGAGACGTTGTGCGTGCTGTGGGAGCCCTCATGCGCGTTCTTGACGCAGAAGATGTACAGAATCTCGCGCTCGGCAAGGTCGCAGATGACCTCGGTTTCGGTGAACGGTACCGCTTCCATTTTATCAAACTGGACATAGGTGTCGTCCAGCCGCGGGATATACAGAGGATACTTTGCCGCCCAGACGATCTTGTCGGAGATATCGTCGAGATGGTAGTGGATGTGCTTGGGCTCATACGCGATCCGGCGTACCATGTAGAAGCCCTTTGCTGCGTATTCCGGATGTCCGTCGAGTACCAGACCGCCGCCCTGTCCGCTCGGATAACCGTGCTCGTCATAGATCCAGATGCCGAGGTCATGTGCTTCCATCGCGTCCATCAGCACGGAGAATTTCTCCAGATTGTCCTTTGACGAGGTAAAGCCCCCTGCAAACGGAACATTGGTAACGGCACCGCCGTAGCCATAATCACGGTAGGCATCCATGTGGGCATTGTAATCGGGCATCCAGTCGTGCGTCATCGGGAACACGCGATAGCGCAGTGCCGGGTTTTGAAATGCTTTCAGATCTTTCATGAGGATCGTCCTTTCCTATATATATTGGTTATATTCAGTATATCGGATTCCATGGGGTTTGTCAAGACGCTTTCTGCAATTTTCTTGACGGTACTGAAAATTTATGGTATCATTATTATATCAAACCAAAGGGAGGCTTTCGGATGGTCATCGATATTTCGCAAAATGTACTGTCCTGCGCGGTTTATCCGGGGGATCCGGCACCGCAGCTGCAGAGACTGTCACGCATGGAGGACGGTGCGCTTTATAATCTGTCGTCCTTTTCGATGTGTGCACACAACGGCACGCACATCGATGCACCGGCGCATTTCTTTGCCGACGGGAAAACGGTCGGAGAACTTGATCTGTCGGCGTGTATCGGGGATTGCTATGTCACGCGGTATCCCGGTGTACTGTCGGCGGATGCGGCGGAGGGAATCTGTTCTGCGGCGGGGGCACTTGGTTGTTCTGCGCGGATTCTGCTTGCCGGGGGGACGGTTGTGACGGAAGATGCCGCCGCGGTCTTTGTCCGGCGCGGTGTGCGGCTGATCGGCGTGGATTCGCAGTCGGTCGGGCCTCTCGACGCACCGATGGCGGTACACAAAATTCTGCTTTTTGCAGAGGTGGTACTGCTCGAGGGACTGGTACTGAACCATGTCGCGGACGGACGGTATTTTTTAAGTGCCGTGCCGCTGAACCTCGGGGTCGCCGAGGGAGCGCCTTGCCGTGCGGTGCTTCTTACGCAGGAGGAGACGTGATGCTCGGACGATATTACGCCGAAAAGAACCGCGCATATAATGAAATGTTCCGCATCACAGGCTACATCCGTTCCCAGAGGGATGAACCTGTCCGCAGAATGCGCTACGGGTGCAAAACCATGGACTACAACGGATGCGAGGTTATCGCCTGTTACCATGCACTGTTGTCGCTTGGACGGGATATTTCCTTTGCGGAGATTGCCGATGCCTGCTCGCGGCTCGGACTGTGGCTGGGCGGGGTGTGGGGCACCCGTCCGCGTGCACTTTACCGCTTCTGCCGGCAGTACGGAATCTCCTATCGGCGGTATCGGCGGCAGGATTTTGCTGCTATCACGGAAGATGTTGTTTTGTATGCGTACTGGAATCCGCGCTTTCACGGGATTCATACCGTGGAGCTGCACAAAACAGAGCGCGGATACTGCGTAACGAATCTCGGCTATCTGCACGGGCGTTGTTTTCCGACAATGGGGGATGCCCTCCGTGCGATTCGCACGCCGATGCAGATTTTGTGTCTTGGCTGTACCCAAAACAACCGCTGAGATGGGAAAATAATGAAGAAATCCAAAAATCAACCGACGGTTGCGGGGGAAATCCACGAATGGTTGAGCCGCATCTACTGTCACTCCATTCCTAAACCGGCGCAGATGTTGTATAATCATCTCAACGGAAGGCTGATCGCCGCCGAATTCAATGTGAAAACAGGAGCAAAAAATTATGACGACAACAGAAACCCTCGGCGCACGGCTGCAGCGGATGCGCAAGCAGAAGAATCTGACACAGGATGAGGTCGCAGAGCGGCTGAATGTTTCCCCGCAGGCGGTTTCCAAATGGGAGAATGATCAATCCTGTCCCGACATCATGCTTCTGCCGCAGATCGCAGAGCTGTACGGGACTACGACCGATATCCTTCTCCGGGGAGAACCGGATGTTCCCGAAACGCGTCTTGCGCCGCCGGAAGAACGGAAATCCTTCAATCAGATGATGCTTCGCATCCGGGTCAATTCCTCCGACGGTGACATTGTGCGCGTCAATCTGCCGCTTGCACTGATTAAAGTCTGTCTGGAATCGGGACTTGCGATTCCGCAATTACAGATGAAAAATGAGATCATCGGCAATATCGACTGGAAGCAGATCATGCTGCTGGTAGAGCAGGGGGTCATCGGCAAACTCGTCGAAGTGCAGTCCGCCGACGGTGATACGGTGGAAATTACGGTGGAATGATATGCGCATCATTGTTAAACCGGAAGACTTCCGTTTCCCGATTCCCATTCTGTTTCCGTCGGTGCTTATTTTCAATCATATCACGGCTGTCATCGGGCTTGTGATTTTGCTGATTGCCCGGACATGCGGTGCCAAATGGAGCAAATCACTGCCGCTGTCGCCGTGGAACTGCTTTTGGCTGTTTCACCGGTTCATCCTTGGATACTGGATGACGCGCATCCGCTGTCCCGGCTGGAAGATCGTCGAGGTGCAAAGTGACGGTGCCGATGTCACAATAAAACTGTAATTCCGTGTGCGAATTTTGGGAAAACACTTGCAATGCGTCATGTTCTATGGTAAAATATAGTATCTATTTCACCTTGTTATCAAAGGAAAGCATACCATGATCTATAATACCATTCTTGAAGCCATGGGACATACCCCCATGATCCGTCTCCAGCGTCTGTCATCTCCCGACGCGGCGGAGATTCTTGTCAAATTTGAAGGTCTGAACGTCGGCGGTTCCATCAAAACCCGCACGGCTTACAATATGATCCGCGATGCGGAAGAAAAAGGTCTGATCGGTTCCGATACGATCATCGTCGAACCGACCTCCGGCAACCAGGGCATCGGTCTTGCGCTGGTCGGTGCTGTCCGCGGCTACAAAACAAAGATCATCATGCCCGACTCTGTATCAATGGAACGCAGACTGCTTGTCGAGCATTATGGCGCTGAGGTCATTCTGATCCATGATGCCGGCAACATCGGCGCGTGCATCGAGGAGTGTCTGAATACAGCGCTGCGCATGAAAGAAGAAGACCCGCATGTCTTTGTTCCGCAGCAGTTTGAGAATCCGGCAAACTCTGCAATCCAGCGCAGTCAGACCGCCAAAGAAATTCTCGACGATGTCGGCGGTCCGATCCACGGCTTCTGCTCCGGCATCGGTACGGGCGGTACGATCACCGGCATCGGTGAATCGCTCAAGGCGGAAAATCCCGATATGACCATCTGGGCAGTTGAGCCGGAGAACGCGGCGATCCTGTCCGGCGGCTCCATCGGTACGCATGTGCAGATGGGCATCGGCGATGGTGTCATTCCCGCGATTCTCAACACGGAAATCTACAACGATATCTGCATTGTCAAGGATGAAGAGGCGCTTCAGGTGTCCAAGGATCTGGCGCTGAAGGAAGGCATTCTCTGCGGCATTTCCAGCGGTACCAACGTTGCGGCGGCAATGAAGCTGGCAAAGGTGCTGGGGCCGGGAAAGACGGTTGTTACCGTACTCCCCGATACGGCAGAACGGTATTTTTCCACACCGCTGTTTGAATAATCGAAAATTTTCACCCCGTGAACGGTCAAGCGCCGTATCACGGGGTGTTTTTTGATGGGGGTATTGCGGCTTTGGGAATACGCAAATGACTTCAAGGTATGCGTAGGGCGGGGGCTTGCTCCCGCCAATGACGATATGTCTGAATTTGCCTGTTCAGAGGAGCACCATGACCCATTCCGCAAGATACACGGCGGCACACGCCGAGACGGCCACGGTCAGAAGTCCCCGTCCGAACCATGCGAGGATGACGGAGACGGCAAGACCGACGGCTGCGGATGCCAGATGCGAGGTTGAGTAGAGAATTGCCGGGAAGGTCATCGCACCGAGTACGGCATACGGAACATAGTACAGAAATGATTTGATGAAGCGGTTTTTGATGGGTTTTCGGAACACGACGAAGGGCAGCATACGGATCAGATAGGTGACCGCCGCCATCACAAAGGTGTACAGAAGCAGCATGGGAATCGAGGTTGTCATGTCGTCGCATCCTCCTCACTGTCTTCCGGGATCGGCGCAAAAATCGCACCGAGCGATGCCGCGATCACGGCGCAGATGATGATGACAAAGCCGCCGGACACCCGGTTGAGTACGGGCAGATACCGGAACGCGCAGGCCAATGCAACAGCTCCGCCGAGTACCAGCGCCACAGCGCGGCTCTTTCTTGCCGGAGGAATGACAATGGCGACGAACATGCCGTAGATGGCGATGCCGAGTGCCGCCATGACCGATGCGGGCAGAAGTCCCGATGCGACGGTTCCGAGCAGCGTGCCGGACGACCAGCCGATGTACGGTGCGACGATCAGACCGAACAGGTAATATCGGCCGACCTTGCCCGGCTGTCCGGATGCGACGGCAAAGACCTCGTCGGTATTGCCGAAAGCGATGAGGAACCGATCACGCAGGCGGACGGTTTCATCGACCTTCTGCGACAGAGAAACGCTCATCAGCGCATACCGCAGATTGATGACGCATTGGGTCAGGATCATCTCGCTCATGGCACAGCCGATGACCATTAAGTCAAGACCTGCCAGCTGCCCTGCGGAGGTCAGATTGGTCATCGAGATCAGAAGCGCGATCCAGCCGGGAACGCCGCGCGAGACTGCCGTGATGCCGAACGCGAATGAGACGGATAAATATCCGAGTCCGATCGGTACACCGTCGCGCAGACCGCGCAGAAATTGTTGTCTTGGTGTCTCACCAAGGGCAGTTGCTTGCATAGTAAAATATCTCCGAGATAAACTGAAAATCAGACAGTAATTTCACCCATGATGCCGTTTGCACCTTCACCGAGCAGTGTGCCGTCCGCGCGGACAACGCGCCAGCCCCCGCGCTCCAGCAGAACATCAAAGGATGCACCGTGGGCACGGATATTGCGCAGATACAGATGGTCAAGACCCAGGGGTAAGGTCGGCTTGATCGTAAAGCTGTGCAGTCCGGTCGGGATCATGCACAGAAGACCTTCGGTGATGACCTTGCAGTACAACGCCGACTCGCCGGACAGCTGTCGTCTGCTGCCCTCCGGATATGCCTCAACGGCATACGGAACACGTTCACCGAGCAGACGGTTTTCCGAATAGTGCAGAAGCAGATCGAGTGCCGTCTCTGTCTCACCGGATGCAAAAATGCCGCGCAGAGAATACAGTGTCGAGCGGTCCCAGATGGTGACAGAGCCTTCTTCGGTCAGAAAGCCGTCGGGCTTCATCAGGTATTCCGAGCAGAGCGCATCGACCGTGCCTGCGGTACGGTCATACAGACCGACACACAGCGGCATACAGATCCACGAGCGGAGCTTTTCACAGCCCTCGTAGTAACGGTAGGTTTCCATGCCGTGAAGCGTGTGACCGAAATGGGATTCGATCGCACAGGCGAGCGCATTTGCGCGGGCTTCGTATACGGCAGCCTTTTCCTCATTGTCAAAGGCACGTTCCAGCGCGGCAAGACCGCGCAGACCGGCATAAGCCAGCGTGGAGGTGCACAGATTGGCATCACCCGACGGAAAGCGGTTTTCAAGCTCGTCCGAATCGGAGGCAATGACACCGGCGGCGTTCTTCTGGCGTTCACAGTATTCCGCGCACCATTCGATGGCACCAAGCAGCTCTTCTGCAATCCTCCGGTCACCTGTGGTCAGCGCATAACGCGATGCACCGTAGAGGTACATTGCCGCGTCGCCTCTGTCTCCGGCGCCGTTCCAGAAGTCCACGCCCTCCGCAATGACGGAGGAGGGAATCGGCAGATACGCATCGCACATGAACGGGATGTACATACGGTACGCGTTCATCGCGGCATCAAGCAGAACCGGGTCGCCGGTATACGCAAAATACGGACCTGCATATTCGACCTGATCGTTGCACCATGTAGCGGCATAGTAGCTGAAGCCGCCGGGACCGTGCAGTCTGCCGTATCCGAATCGCGTGTCAAAAATGCTTTCGCCCGCACGCAGCTTGGCAAAGCGGAACATCGTGTCGAGTGTTTCATTACCCGTATCGAGCTGCAAAGGTTCCGTCAGACGGCGTACGGTTTCACGGCGGTCGCGCAGGGCATCATCGGCATCCTCTGTCGGAACGACCTCGTTTGCGACACGACCGGAAATGGCGATGGAATAGGTGTATTCCGCGCCCGGCACAAGCGTGACCGGTGCAAAATCGGTGGAATATTCGATGAGATTGATGCCCATCGGTCCCATATTGCGTCCAAGGACACGGTCGGGAGCGGTGATGTCGAGGGAAACAGGGGTATCGGATGTATTCCGGACAGTGATGCGCTCAAAGCAGAGACGCTTTTGTGCCGAGGGATAACAGCGGTGCGAAAGCTTCAGCGCACCGCCGCAGGCGGAGGTTTCCAGATACAGTGTGCCGTCCAGCTCCGCGCGGAGGAGGGTTTCTGCAATCGGGGTGCCGCAGACGGTCAGACGGGGCAGTTTATCTGCCGGGATGTCCATCTGATAGGATGCGTGGGTGTTGTTGGGTCTGGTGCGCAGGGTCGGGAAGACGGGATGGTGCTCGAGCAGAAATCCGTCTTCCGTCATGCCGTAGCGAACGACCTGTGCACAGCCGAAGCCTGCCATTTCAATATCGTCGGTATGCAGATCGCCCGATGTAACATCCCAGGCGACGGCGTGACCGTCTCGTATGATTTGCCAGCGTGACATAATGAATCTCCTTTGATCGGATGGATTTATTCTACGGTAATCCCGTCCGGAATGACCGTTTCGACAGCGGTTTCGCCGCTTTCGGTGCG
>JAFTLK010000262.1 GCA_017455975.1 Clostridia bacterium
CCGTGTCAATCAGGATCGGGTCGCGGATATGATCGTCTTGTACAACACAAGCGGAACAACCACAAACACAAACGAATGGGGACGTGAGGTCACCGTTACCAACAGTATTGTAACTTCAGTCAACGGTTATAACAATACTGGCCCGAACAAAGATGACAGTTATGTTGTGTCCGGACACGGGAAGGGTGAAGCGGCACTCGCCGAGGTTGTTGTCGGTATGACAGCGATCTATGACGCGGCCGGAAAGACCGTAACCTTCAAAAATGATGCCGACCGCGAAATGCGGCTTCTGGAGGTGGCGAGAACAACGGCAGCAGCAGCAAGAACTGCCGCGTATGAAGGCTGTTATGTCCCCGCAGAAAATGCGGACGAACGTTTTGCAGCAGCTGAAACACAGTTTTCCGCGCTGAAAAAGTCCTTTAACTCCGATGCTGCGGCAAAGCTCATCGAGGAATACAATACCATTGCATCACTATATCGTGATCGCGAAGCCGCAGAATATCGCGGTGTCTGGATTCTTCCGATGCAGAAAAACATGCAGGAGGTTGAACAGTTTGTCCGTGAGTGTAAGCAATCCGGACTGAATGCAATCTCCGTTGAAGCACTGATTGCCGGAACAACGGTCTATCCAACACCGGCAGGAAGTGACTTTGTACAGAATCCGATCTACGAAGGCTTCGATGTTCTCGGCGCATTTGTGGAGATGGGAAAAAAATACGGAATTGAGATTCATTGCTGGATGCATACCTTTTCCCTTGGTGACAAGGGCGGCGCGTATGAGTCTATCGCATTTGCATCCAAGCATCCCGAATGGCACATTACAGGAAGCAATGGAGAGTATGATGGATATATGCTGGAGCCTGCATATGACGAACTGCAGGATACTCTGATCGAAAACTACCGTTATATTCTGGAAACCTATGACATCGATGCGTTTGAACTGGACACGATCCGCTATCCGAACGTCGAAAACGGAATGGATTACGGTTACGGTGCGGACTCGATTGCACTGTTCAAACAAGCGTATCCGCAGTATGTCGAACAGACGATTACATATGATACAAAAGCGGATTATTGGGATGACTGGGTGACGTTCCGTGCGGATAATGTCAGCCGCATGGTCAAGCGTGTTCGTGATCTGATCGATGAGATCAGACCCGATGTCCTGCTGTCCGCCGATGTCGGTGCTGTGGTCATGCAGACACGCACCAGTGCCTATCAAGATTCCCGCCGTTGGATGAAGGAGGAATGGATAGATATCCTGCACCCGATGGCATACGGAGAGGGCGATGACATCAATGTCAAACCGATTTTCTCCTATACACAAGACAACGGTATCGTTGTTCCGGCACTTGGAGATTGGTTAGACGGTTGGGATGCGGGGACGGTTCTGAATCAAGTCTGCGATATGCTGGATATCGGTTGTCAGGGTACAGCACATTTTGCAAATGAAGATTACTTTGGGAAGAACTGTGATGATCTGCTTCTGGAAACACTGTACACCGAGGACACCGTCGCACCGGGTTTGAATCTTGCAAATACCGCGGTTACCGAGCTGGAGCGTTTCATGCTCCGTGTCAACACCGCATCGGAACGTGGCTTCATCGGTGCAGAAGCGAAAACTGCACTGTTGGATGCAGCAGAAACGGTTGTTTCCGAAATCAAGACAAACGGAACTGCAAAAGCAGAAGCCCTGCTTGACAGCACACTGACGGCAGTATCCGCTCATCTTTCCGAGGGTACACTGCGTACTCGTCTTGAAAAAGATATCGCAGGTGCGCGCTGGGCTGTTCTGGTCAATCGCGGTAACGATACCTATACAGAAACAGAGGAATCCTCGTCTTCGCCTGCAGAGCTTCCGGAAGCAGCAAAAACGGCACGCAAACTGACAATTGACAAAATCAACAGTGTGCATATTGGGGAGGATGCGGTGCTGATCACCGATCCTGCGCATATGGAAGACTGCGGTGTTAATTGGACGCAGGTACTGCTGCTCAAGCCGGTTGCGGGTACCACTGACCGTTATGAACTTGTTGAAGCACATCATAACTGGGGGATTCCCGTTCCTTTTGAAACACCCCTGACAGATGGGATGATCGCCGCATCGTTCCATACAACAGAGGGAACAGGCAAAGAACGCCATGACCTTTCCACAACATTCACTGCTGGAACGGTGTTTGTACTGTACGGTATTGATGTTGAAAAGGAAAACTTTACGGCACTGGATGCGATGCTGTATGTCTACAATGATACGATTGTACAGACACCTGCACCGGATGCCAGCGAAATGGAATTGAAACTTCCGATCAAGAGATTCAACGTCGCACACGCAGGGGATGACTCCATTCTCGTTACTGATGCCGCCAATTTGGATCAATATACTGTGAACTGGGCGTATGTCATGCTGCTGGAGCCGGTTGGTGGGTCCGGCAGCCGATTTCGTGTTGTCGAATCGTTTCACAATTGGGGCGAAGCACAGCCTTTCAAAACACCGATTACTGAAGGTATGATCGCTGCGTCGTTCCATTCAGTGGGTATACCGGAAGCTGTGGAAACGGAGCAGACTGCAATGTCAATTGCAATCGGAACAGAACTTGTTCTGTTTGGAATTGATGTGGAAAACGAAGTGATTACATCGCTTACGCCGATGCTGTATATTCCCACGGCTGTGTGGGAAAACCCGTTTATCGATATCAATTCTACCGATACATATTACAACGCAGTACGGTATGTCTTTCAGAACGCGCTGTTCCGCGGCATTTCCGCAGAGGAATTTGCGCCGGACATGACCATGACCCGTGCAATGTTTGTCACAGTGCTTGGAAGACTGGCGGGTGTGGATGTCGCAAAGTATACCGATGTCAGCTTTGACGATGTTGTCCCCGGCGCATGGTATGCACCATATGTCGAATGGGCGGCAGATCAGAATGTGGTTCTCGGATATGGGAACGGACTGTTTGGCGTGAATGACGATATCACGGTAGAGCAGGCAGTATCGCTTCTTGCACGATATGCGAAGATGACCGGAATCGACATACAGCCCGCAGGTGATCTTGCCGGATATACCGATGCGGACAAGGTTTCGTCCTGGGCATCCGATCAGATGACATGGGCGGTCAGTAAAGGGATTTACCGTGGAAACGACGGGATGCTGAATCCCAAGTCTCCGGCATCCAGAGCACTTGTCGCTGAAATGCTGTATGGCTTTGACCGCGTTTACTGATAAAAGGAGGACAAAATGCAGAAAAGGACATTGATACTGTCATTATTGGCAGTATTCCTGGCGCTGCTTCTGGGATTTTCCGCGTTTTCAACAGAGCAGACGTTGGATAATACCATCCCACGTGAGGCAGAGGGAGCGGTGCAGTTTAAGATAAATAATATTAATGTAGGTAATGCAGGAAATGATAGCATTTTAGTAACCAAACCTGATTTTTTACTCAATGGAGCTTCTACTCATTTGCTGTTAAAACCAATTGACGGAAAAAGTGGATTGTATGAATTGATAGATAGACGAGTGTGCTGGACCGGAGAAACGAATTCCTTTACAAATCCGGTTTTTGAGCAAGGAATGTTTGTGCTTTCAATGCATTTCACTTGGGATCATCCGTCGAGAGAGCCTGTTGCAATTGCCGAATCATTACCTATGGGAACAATATTTGCTCTCCACGGTGTAAATCTGGAAAATGGCGAATTTACATCCACGAATCCAATATTGTATGTATGTGATAATACAGTGCCGGAGGAAGCAGAGGGAGTAACCCAGCTGACGTTTGACAAGATCAATGCTCCAAACTCCGGTGGCGATACTGTTATTATTACAGATGGTTATGAAAATGTAACAAATTCATATGCATATGTAATACGCTTGAAAGAGATTGATGGCAAACACGGATTATTTCAAGTTGATAAAGTATGTGAATATTGGGATAGAAATACTGTATTTGGAACAACTTTACCGGAATTATCAGAACATGAAGTGTTGATTGCTATACATACAAATCCAGATCAGCAAAATGTAACGACCCAATTTACGAGCGAAACAGTACTCTCTCTTTGGGGCATCAATCCCCAAACCGGAACGCTGACCGCATCGACCCCGATGATATATGTATGCGATCCGACAAAACGGCCCGCGCAGGCAAGTGGCGCTGGGATTCTGGAGCTTGGTAAGATTAATTACGCTCATACAGGTAATGATACTGTTATCATCACAAATCCGGATACTGCGACATACAACTCATGGGCACAAGTATTGCTGCTAAAGCCGATAGAAGGTTAAAAAGGACAGTATGAGCTTGTTGAGAACAAATATGCAGGTAACTTTGAAACGACGGCAACATCGGACATGATTGCAGTTTCGCTGCATGGCGATAACAATTCGGACGGCTCGTACGCAAGAAGGTTACTCCCCGGAACAAGATTCGCGCTTTGGGGTGTCGATGTTGTCAACGGCGCGTTTACAGCCGGAAAGCCGATGCTGTATACACTTCCGTTCAATGTTTCTGCGGAAACTCCGA
>JAFTLK010000263.1 GCA_017455975.1 Clostridia bacterium
GGAGAACAGACCGAGGAAATGCAGGACCTTGCAGTCAGAGGTAAGTGCCTTCCAGGTGTCGGACTCAAACATCTTGCCGGATTCGATGGATTCGGAGACGAGCTTTGCGCCCTGCGAGAAGACCTGACCGGAGCCGAGCGCATTGTGACCGACCTCGGAGTTGCCCATGTCATCGTCAGAGGGCAGACCGACAGCGGTACCATGTGCGCGGAGCGTGACCATCGGGTACTTTTCCATCAGCATGTCGAGGGTGGGGGTGTATGCGTGGTAGACCGCATTGCCGGCAGTAGCGGGAGCGATGCCGACACCGTCCATGACGATGGTCAGAACGGGACCGCGGACACCTTCAAAATTTGCGAGTTTCTTTAACTGTGCCATATTTATTGTTTCCTTTCGTGGGGGTAATATTTCAGATATCCTATATAGTATACGCTCTATTTGTGAACAAGGTTTGAAGATTTTCGCATTTTTGATATTTTTTTCGCAAAGTTTTTCATTTTTTCCGATATCCCGCATCCGGTTCGCAGACAGTATTATAACAAGATGTAAACTTTTTTGGAAAATGTGTCCATCGGGCATATTTGCACTTGAAAAATTGTCCCGTTTGCGGTATAATATAGTATCAATGCAATTTTTCACCCAAACAGCAAAAATTATGCACGCCGGAGGATCAGACCATGACCGAGACAACCGCTGTACCCGCACCCGCATTTTCCCACTATTCCGTCATGCTCTCGGAGTGTGTTGACGGGCTGAACATCGATCCTGCCGGTATTTACGTCGACTGCACCCTCGGCGGCGGCGGTCATTCGCTGGAAATCGCACGCAGACTGACCACAGGCAAGCTCATCTGCATCGATCAGGACGAAGCCGCCATCCGTGCCGCGACCGCAAGACTTGCCGAGGTCGCCGACCGCGTCATTTTTGAACACGACAACTTCTCCAACATCCGCGCGATTCTGGATAGAAACGGCATCGATACCGTGAACGGTGCGCTGATCGACCTCGGCGTTTCGTCCTATCAGCTGGACACACCCGAGCGCGGATTTTCCTACAACTACGACGCGCCGCTCGATATGCGCATGAATCCCGACGCACCGATCTCGGCATATCACATCGTTAATGAAACGCCGTTTGAGGAGCTGCGCCGCATCATCACCGAATACGGCGAGGAGCGGTTTGCGCATCAGATCGCCAAAAACATCGTCCGTGCGCGCGAGGAAAAGCCGGTGGAAACGACGTTTGAGCTGGTCGACCTCATCAAAAAGTCCATTCCGCCCAAGAACCGGCAGGACGGCGGTCATCCCGCCAAGCGCACGTTCCAGGCCATCCGCATTGCCGTCAATGACGAGCTTGCGATCATTGAACCGACGGTCAATTCGCTCATCGACGTGCTCGCCCCAGGCGGACGGCTGTGCGTCATCACATTCCATTCGCTGGAGGACCGCATCGTCAAGCAGACCTATCAGGCGGCCGCCAAGGGCTGTACCTGCCCGCCGGACTTCCCCGTCTGCATCTGCGGCAAGAAGCCGATAATCGACATCATCACCCGCAAGCCGCTGACCGCAACCGAGAAAGAGCTTGCCGAAAACAACCGCTCCCACAGCGCAAAGCTGCGTATTGCAGAACGGATATGAGCCTCCCTCCCGGGGGATACACCGTATCCCCGTGGGAGTTGCGGCACGCAAAGTGTGACGGAGGGAGTTCACGCCCTCTCCAACGGCGCAAATGCGAATGATTACTCCCTCAGTCATCCGAACAAGTTCGGACGACAGGGGTTGTTGCAAGATGAAAACTTGCGACAACCCGGGGTCACGAAGTGACCCGAATTTCCCGGTTTTCATGCGAAAATCGCATGAAAATGCCCCTCGGAAGAGGGGCAAGGGAGAACTTCCGGACTGCATTCATGCAGTCCCTTGGGCTGAGGCACGTAAGTGCAACAGCCCGCAACACACTTGAAAGGAAGGCAGTACGATGAATCAAAACCGAAATATCCCGCCGGATCCGCACGACTACGATATGTACGCTGCCTTCCGCACAAAGGAACGCGGTGAGGCGCGCAGACAGCAGAACGCATCCCGCAAATCCTCCTATTTTGACGCATATGCCCGCCGTGCGGAGGAAGAGACCGCCGCCCGCCGCCGTGCAATGGCAGAGGCTGCCGCGCGAAACCGCGCCAATGCCGCACAGCGTCCCGCCCAAGGTCAGACAACGGCCGCGCGGCAGAATCCCGGCACCAACCGCATCACCTACGGGCAGGGGCTGTCCAACAACACCCGCCCACGCGTCCGCACCGAGGTTCCTCTGCCCGGCGAGACACCGTCCCGCAGACAGAAAGCCGGTCAGGATTACGGTACGCGCGTCATCAACGCAGACGGTGATGCCTACCGCTACGGTTACCATTCCAGCTACCGTACCTCCGACGGACGGATTCTCGATGGCTTTGACGCAAAGGGGCGTCCGATCTACCGCGAGGAGGGTGCGGGCGGCAATGCAGCCGTCATCCGGCATACCGGCGCCGTACCGTCGGCTGATGCGGAGCCCGTATACCGTCAGCCGCGCCGCGTCCGCGTCGAAACGCTGGCCGACACCGACACAAAGCCCTTTCCGTTCGGCATTATCCTGACCGTCGTTGTCTGTACGGGCATGATCATGGCTGTGCTTTTTGCATTCATGAAGCTCAACGAGTACACCAATACCCTCTCATCTCTGACTTATCAGCTCAGCAGCCTCCGTTCAAAAGCCAACACGCTGCAGGCCGAGCTTGTCCGGCGCGAGGATCTTCTGACCATTGAGCAGACCGCATCCGAAATCCTCGGTATGGTCAAGACCGACGTCCTGACGAAAAAATACGTTACCATCGAAAACGAAGACAAGACCGAAGTCGTGTCCAAGCTTGAGGAGGAGGCCCACCGCCGTACCTCCGTGGAGATCGATCTCGATACAGGAAAGCCCATGACCGTGCAGAACACAGGCAATGCATACATCCCACCCGCCGATACAACCCCCGTGACCGAGGTTCCCGCAGCCCCGGAAACCGAATCCGTGACTGTTGATACAGGGACAGACGGCACCGATTCAACCGAACCCGACGACACAGGTACAGAATCATAAATACAACCGTCCTCCGATATACTGATTAAAAAAAGAAAGGAGAAGCAGCGAATGTTCATCAAACCTGATCCTACCATTATGAAACGCGGCATGTTCGTGCTCGGCGGCGCCGTTCTTCTGTGGAGCCTGCTGATCGTCCGCCTCTTCTGGCTGCAGATCGTCAGCTACGACGAATACCACCGCGTTGTCATTGATAATATCACCTCGCAGTCCAATATTTCCGCACCGCGCGGCGTTATTTACGACTGCAACATGACAGAGCTCGCCATCAACACCACCGTTCAGCGTGTCTTCATCGCGCCAAACGAAATTGTGGAAAAAGAATACAAGGAAAACGATGAAACCGTCGTCGTAACCGTCGAAGAGCAGAAGACACGCGCCGCACGCTTCCTGTCCGAGCTTTTGGATGTCGACTACGATACCATCATGACCAAGGCCGACAAGAGCTGGCGTGCCGACGAAACCGTCAAAAACTATGTCCCCATGGATACAGCAAACGAGATCCGCGCATTTATTGAGGAAAATGACTTTGATTTCATCCATCTGCAGGATCAGACCAAGCGCTATTATCCGTTCGGGTCGCTTGCTTCTCATGTCATCGGCTTTACCGGAACCGACGGCACCGGCCTTTACGGTCTGGAGCTGGAATACAACAACTATCTGACCGGTGTTGCCGGCAGAATCATTACCTCGACCAATGCCCGCGGCGGTTCGATCCCCGCCAAATACGAAAGCTATACCGAGGCGGAATCCGGCTACAACCTCGTCACCACCATTGACTATAAGATTCAGGCAATGCTCGAACAGCAGGTCATGGATACCTTCTATGACAACAACTCCATGAATCGCTGCTGCGGCATCGTCATGGATGTCAACACCGGTGCCATCCTCGCCATGGCGACTTATCCGACCTATGACCTGAATAATCCCTCACAGCTTGACGACTGGTCAACCTCGCAGCTGATCGCGTATGTCCCCGGTTCCGAGGAATACAACATGGCCGTCTCCAACCTCCGGCAGCAGATGTGGAACAACAAGCCCGTTACAACGCTGTATGAGCCGGGCTCAACGTTCAAAATCATCACAGCGGCGATGGGACTTGAAGAAAACTGCTTTGAGGACACCACGCTGTTCACCTGTACGGACCCCTTCTACGTTCCGCTGTCCGAAACAGCACGCACACCTGTCAGCTGCTGGCATTACGGCGGTCACGGCACGGTTACGTTCCGCTCCGGTCTGCAGCAGTCCTGCAACCCGACGCTGATGCAGGCATCATGGCTCATCGGTGCAGAACGCTTCTATAAATACCTACAGGCATTCGGCTTTACCGCGGTCACAGGCATCGATCTGCCGGGTGAATCCAAGGGTATCTTCCATACGCTTGCCAACCTCAACATTCTGGAGCTTTCCACCTCCTCCTTCGGTCAGACCTTCAAAACCACACCGATTCAGGAGCTGACTGCCATTTCCGCCGTTGCAAACGGCGGTACGCTGATTACCCCGCACGTCGTCACGCGGCTCGTCGATGATGAAGGCAATACGATCGTCGATACCACGCCCGCACCGAAGCGCGTGGTCATCAGCGAGGCCACCTCCAATCTCATCAACGAGATTCTGGAGGAAGGCGTTTCCACCGGCGGTGCGGCAAAGAATGCTTACGTCAAGGGCTACAAGGTTGCCGCAAAGACAGGTACCTCCGAGAAAACGGATATCCGAGACGAAGAAGGCAATACGTATCTCCGTATCGGTTCCTGTGTCGCTTATGCACCGGCAGATGACCCGCAGGTCGCGTGCATCATCATCTGCGACGAACCGAACGTGGAAAACGTCTTCGGCTCCGTCACGGCAGCACCGTATGTTGCAAAGACAATGGATCAGGTGCTCCGTTATATGAACATCGATCCTGTCTACTCCGAGGAAGAGCTTGCCGAAATGGAAGTCACCGTCGGCGGCTATACCGGTCTTCCGCTCGTCGATGCCATTCAGCTGCTCAACGAAAAGGGACTGTCTTATGTCATCCGCGGCGACGGCAATACCGTTACCCAGCAGGTGCCCAAGAGCGGTTCTGTTGTCATTCAGGGTACCGGTCAGGTGGTTCTGTACACCGGCACGGAGACCCCGCGTGAAAATGTCACGATTCCCGACCTGACCGGCTATACCATCACCGGCGCGACCGATATCCTTGTCGGAAAGGGTCTGAACATCATTCTGGAGGGTGCGACCCAGTCCTATTCTTCCTCTGATTCGTATGCGGTCGCTGTCAGCCAGTCCATCCCGCCGTATACAAAGGTCACGCCCGGCACGGTCGTTACGGTCGAATTCCGATTCACCGACGCACGCGACGGCTGATACAGGTTTCACCAACGTACCGCATGCTGTAAATGCCAAAACTCATGGATGCCGAAAACCGAACCCCCTGAAAACCGGGAGAATAATCATGACGATCGGACAGATCTTTGATGACATCTCCGTCTCCGACATCCTCTGTATGAGCAATTCCGCGCTGTTTTCCGTCCCATGCGGCAGCCCGCAGCGCGATTCCCGCTGTGTCCGCGCCCGGGATATATACTTCTGTATCCGCGGCCGGCACCACGACGGACACACCACCATACCGGAGGCAGGCGCAGCCGGCGCTGTCTGCGCGGTCATCGATGATCCGCGTGCGATCGCTGCTGCCGATGCGGCAGGGCTTCCGTGGATCCTGGTCCGCGACACTGCCGCCGTTTTCCTGCCCGCATGCCTTGCTTACCACGGACATCCGGAGCAGCAGCTGCAGCTGTATGCGGTGACCGGCACCAACGGCAAAACCTCTGTGACATACTGTCTGGAAGCCATCTTCTCCGAAAAAGCACCGTGTGCGGTCATCGGCACGGTAGAAAACCGCATTGCCGGCGTTCCTTACCGAACGGAGAACACAACACCCGCCCCCGAGATCACCGCCGCGCTTCTGGCGCGTGCACGCGAGGCAGGTGTCCGCTATGTCTTTGCAGAGGCCTCCTCCCACGCACTGGCACAGAAGCGCCTTGCGGGGCTGACATTCGCCTGCGGCATCTTTACCAATCTCGGCGAGGATCACCTCGACTATCATGCCTCCTCGGACGATTACTTCCGTGCAAAGCGGTCACTCTTTTACGCCTGTGACCGCGGGCTTGTCAACACAGACGACACACGGGGACAGCAGCTGTATGAAGATGCGGCTTTTGCGGGAAAACTGTATTCGTATTCCCCGACGGGCCGGTCCTCCGATTATCCGCTCGCGTTTCTGCCGCGGCAGCTGTCCGACACGCCGTTTTCCTTTCTTGCCGCAAACCGGCTTGCCGCCGCCGCATGTGCCCATCTCGCGGGCATTCCGCGCACGGATATCATACGTGCGCTCATTGCAATGCCGCCGATCCCCGGCCGGATGGAATGCGTGCGGCAAACGCCGTTTTCCGTTTATCTTGATTATGCACACACCCCCGACGCACTGGAGGCAGCGCTGTCCGGCTTGCGCCGCTGTCTGTCCTCCCCCGATGCCCGCCTGCATGTCGTCTTCGGCTGCGGCGGCGACAGAGAACGGCAGAAGCGTCCTCTGATGGGCGCGGTCGCCGCAAAACATGCCGACCGCATCCTTCTGACCGCCGACAACAGCCGTTCCGAGGCGGTACAGGACATCATTGCAGACATTCTCACAGGCATCCCGTCAAGTGACCTTGCCCGCACCTCGGTCATCGAAGACCGCCGCGATGCGATCCGGCATGCGCTCGGCACAGCCGCCCCCGGCGATATCGTGCTGCTGGCCGGAAAAGGACATGAGACCACGCAGACCGATCGCCTCGGCACCCGTCCGTTTTCCGAACGGCAGATCGTCGATGCTTATTTCGCCGAACAATTCCCGTGATTTCTGAAAGGACCGTCAAACTCCTATGAAAACGCAATTTGACTTACTGACCCACACCACAGACGCACTTGCCGACATCGTTGGCGGCACCGTTATCCGCGCAGGCGGCACCTGCCACAAAGGACTGATCACAGATTCCCGTATTGCCGAACCCGGCAACATTTTCCTTGCGCTGCGCGGTGAAAATGCGGACGGACACAACTTCATAGGAGGCGCTGTCCGCGGCGGCGCGACCTGCGTCATCGCCGAGCGCGTGGCGGAGGAGACCATGCGCGTCCTGCCCGACGGCTGTGCGGTCATTCTGGTTCCCGATACGCTGGCGGCACTCGGTGCACTCGGACGCTGGTACATGCTGCGCACAAATCCCTATGTCATCGCAGTCACGGGCTCTGTCGGCAAAACGACGACCAAGCAGATGATTCATGCGGTGCTCGCGTCCGCACTCCCCGCCATGCGCACCGAGGGCAACTACAACAACGAGATCGGTCTTCCGCTGACGCTGATGCAGCTGACGGAGACTGACCGTATAGCGGTTCTGGAGGCTGGTATGAGCTTTGCCGGTGAGCTGCACAGACTTTCGCATATCTGTACGCCGGACACCGTTGTCATCACCAACATCGGCACCTCGCATATCGAAAATCTCGGTTCCCGTGAAGGCATCCGCGATGCAAAGCTCGAAATGCTCGACGGCATGAAACCCGGCGGCACGGTTATCTTAAACGGCGACGAGCCGCTTCTGACAGAAAAGAAGGATGACATTCTTGCCCGCGGTTTTACCCCCATCTATATTGCAAAAGAAAACCCGTGTGCGGATTACCTTGCGGAAAACATCCGCATGACCACACAGGACTGCACCTTTGATATGCGGCGCACCGCTGACGGTACGGTCATTTCCGACCTGCACATTCCTGTCACGGGCGCACACAATGTCGGAAACGCGATGGCGGCATACCTGTGCGGCATCTCCCGCGGCATGTGTGATGCCGATATAAGACGCGGTCTTGATGCCTTTGAGAACACCGGCATGCGTCAGAAGATCTTTGACCACGACGGCATTACCGTCATCGAGGACTGCTATAATGCAAGTCCGGAATCGATGGAAGCCGCACTGCGCGTGCTCCGCACCCTCTCAACCGAACAGAGAGGCGGACGCGCGGTCGCTGTGCTCGGCGATATGAAGGAGCTTGGCACATATGCGCCGCGTCTGCACAAGCGCGTCGGCCGGTTTTTGGGCGAGCTCGGCATTGATATGCTCATCACGGTCGGCGAACTGGCATCCGACATTGCCGCGGGCGCGGTCATCGGCGGTATGTCCGAGGAACACATTCTTTCTTTTCCCAATGCCGATGACGCACACATTCCCGCCATTGCCGATGCGCTCCGCGCGCGTCTCAGCGAAAACGATACGGTGCTGTTCAAGGCAAGCCGTGCAATGGCACTGGAACGGATCGTCAATGCGCTGACCGCGGAATGATCGTATTCCCGCCCCCGCGCTTGTAGGGGCGATTCACGAATCGCCCGTCCCCCCTCCAAGGATCACCCTCAAAAATGCGATTTATAATAAATAGATGAACCTCAAAAACAAAGGAGCTGCCAAATGGACTTTCAAGTCTCCCATGCATTTCTGATCCTGACCGCCGCCGTCTTTCTGTTCACGGTGGTCATTTCCCGTTTTCTCATTCCGAAACTCAAATCCCTGAAAATGGGACAGAAAATTCTCGACATCGGCCCGCGCTGGCACAAAAGCAAGGAAGGCACGCCGACAATGGGCGGTCTTGCCTTCATCGCAGCATCGCTGATCGGTACTGTCATCCTCTGGATTGTGTTCTGGATCGTCGGCAGTTCCCCGCTTGCCTTTCTCCGCGCGTCGGAGTTCCTGATTACCCTGCTGTTTGCCGTGGTTTCGGGACTGATCGGTGTCATCGATGACTCTGTCAAGATCCGTAAAAAGCAGAACGGCGGTCTGACCGCCGCGCAGAAGTTTCTTCTGCAGGTCGGATCGGCAGTGCTGTATGTCTTTGTCATGCATCAGTGCGGCTTCATTGACACCGTGCTTCGCATTCCGTTCTTCGGCTGGGAATGGGACATGGGCATTTTCTACTACATTGTCGCGGTGATCCTGATCACGGGTGTGGTCAACTCCGTCAACTTAACCGACGGCATCGACGGACTTGCAGCAACGGAAACCTTCGTTGTCGGTGCATTCTTTGCCATTGTCGCGTTTACAGCGGAAACGAGCTTCTTCACCGCGCTCGGCGGCTATAACCTGTCACTTGCACTCGGTGCGGCGGTCGCCATCGGTGCGTCCCTCGGATTCCTCGTCTACAACTTTTATCCGGCGCGTGTCTTCATGGGCGATACCGGTTCGCTGTTTCTGGGCGGTCTTGTCGTCGGATGTGCGTTCATGGCGGACAATCCGCTGATCATTCTGTTTGCGGGTCTGATGTACATCATTGAAACCGCATCCGTCATGCTGCAGACCACCTATTTTAAGATCACCCGTATCCGCTTCGGTGAGGGCAGACGTATCTTCAAAATGTCACCGATCCACCACCACTTTGAGCTGTGCGGCTGGAACGAGATCAAGATCGTTTCCGTTTTCGGTATCGCAGCCTTTCTGTTCTGTGCAGTCACTTATCTGCTGGATTACATTGTACTCTGATCCGGCGGTCTGTATGGAACAAACCGACCTCCCCTCTGAATGTCTGAAAGAAAGGAGAATACTCCATGGACTCCAACAACACGGATTACCGCCGCAGAACTGCCCGACAGGAAGCCGGACAGCAGAATGTCAGCCGGCAATCTGCCCGACAGCAGCCGTCCCGGCAAGGACAGCCCACGCAGAACAGCTCCTCCGGCAGGAACACACAGCAAAATCCTGTCCGCCGGAATGCCGCACAAACCAGTGCATCGCAACCCACGGCACAGCCGCGTACCGGGACACAGCAGCCCCGCCGTCCGCAGAGCCGTCCCATGCGCACACCGCCGCCTGCCGCCAAGCCGACAGCGGCAAAAACAACCGCAAAGCAGACAACGGATGAACCGACAGAAACCATCATCCGTCTGCGCGGCTCGGTTGACCGTCCGTTTCTGATCCTGGTCATCATTCTGGTTCTGCTCGGTTCTGCCATGGTCTTTTCCGCAAGCTATGCGTATGCTGAATACAAATTCGGCGACAGCCTGTACTTCATCCGTTCGCAGCTGCAATGGGTCGCCATCGGCTTCGGATGTATGTTTGTTGCCATGAATTTCGACTACCGCTGGTTCCAGAAGCTGACCATGCTCGCTTTCTTCGGCACGTTTGTGCTGCTGTGTCTGGTTCCCGTCGTCGGTAAAACGGTCAAAGGCGCAACACGTTGGATCGAGCTCGGTCCGATTCAGATCCAACCGTCGGAAATGATGAAGCTGGCGCTGGTCATGGTACTGGCACTCTACATCGCCGCGAACCGCGGACAAATGGGAACCTTCCGATACGGCATTCTGTTCCCGTACACGATCATCGGCTCCGTCTGTTTTGTCACGGCACTGGAAAAACATCTGTCCGCGACGATGATCCTTCTGATGATCGGTACGCTCGTCATTTTCATCGGCGGCGCCCCCGTCAAATGGCTCGGTATCTTCATGGGCTCCGGCGCAGGCCTGGTCGCCCTCGCCATTATGTTCTTTGACTACGCCCGACGGCGTGTCGAATATTGGCTCGTTCCGGAAAATGACCCGGGTTCCGCAGGCTATCAGCTGCTGCAGAGTCTGTATGCGATCGGCTCCGGCGGCACGCTCGGCACGGGGCTTGGCAACAGCCGTCAGAAATACCTGTACCTGCCCGAGGCACAGAACGACTTTATTTTCGCGGTCATCTGCGAGGAATTCGGCTTCATCGGAGCCGTTACGCTGATCGCGCTGTTTGCACTGCTCTTGTGGCGCGGCATTGTCATCGCTACCCATGCACCCGACACCTACTCCTCGATTCTGACCATGGGCATCATCACCCAGGTCGGTATGCAGTGTATCATGAATATCGCCGTCGTCACAGGCTCGATGCCCGTTACCGGCGTTTCCCTGCCGTTCTTCTCCTACGGCGGCTCCTCACTGGTCATGCTGCTCGTTGAAATGGGTATGATCCTGTCCGTATCGCGTTATTCCTATCAGCAGAAAAAGTAGATTTCATACTATCAGGCTGTGCGCATCCCCGGATGCGGCGGGAGCAAGTCCCCGCCCTACGCGGATTCTCACAATAGTCATCATTCACGCTGACAATATTTCCCACCAATCCTTCGATTCAGAAAGGACCCACTCATGAGAGTTTTAATGACAGGCGGCGGCACCGGCGGTCACGTCAATCCCGCACTCGCCATTGCAAATACCATCCGGGAACGTGAACCGGATTCCGAAATCGCTTTTGTCGGCACATCCCGCGGCATCGAAAACAAGCTCGTGCCGAAGGAGGGCTACCCCTTGCATCACATCGAGATCCGCGGTCTGCGGCGCTCGCTGTCCCTGCAGAATCTGAAGACCGCTTTCATGGTTCTCACCTCGGTCTCAAAAGGTCGGAAGCTGGCAAAGGAATTCAAGCCCGACATCGTCATCGGTACCGGCGGGTATGCCTGCTTTCCGATCATGAAGGCAGCCGCGCAGCTCGGCATTCCGACGGCGCTGCACGAATCCAATGCCTATCCCGGCGTTGCGGTCAAAATGCTCGAATCCTCTGTTGACCGCATGTTTATTAACTTTGAGGCATGCAAGAAGAACCTGCGCCATCCGGAGCGCGCAATGGTCGTCGGCAACCCGCTGCGCACCAAGCCCGGCGAGATCTCCTATGATGACGCGCGGGCAGAGCTCGGCATCACCGGCAAGTACCGGTATTTTCTGCTCTCCTGCGGCGGCTCGATGGGCGCCGAACAGGTCAACTTCGCCATGCTCGATCTGATGAAGGAATATACCTCCAAGCATCCGGAGATCCTGCATGTCCATGCAACGGGTGCCATTGAATATGAAATCGCCAAAAAGATGTATGAGGACGCAGGTCTTGACAAATGCGAAAACCTGCGGCTCGTCGAATACATTTACGATATGCCGAAGCAGATGGCGGCAGCTGATCTGGTCGTTGCGCGTGCGGGATCGATCACGCTGTCCGAGCTTGCGCTCGCCGGTAAACCGTGCATTCTGATCCCCTCCCCCAACGTCACGGAAAACCATCAGTACAAGAACGCAAAGGTGCTTGCCGACTGCGGTGCCGCGATTCTGCTGGAGGAAAAGGACATAACCCCGGAGCGAACGGTACAATCCGTCCGCTCGGTGCTCGACAGCGCCGAAACACGCCGTTCCATGCAGGAGGCCATCCGCACACTTGCCGTCTCCGATGCCTGCGACCGGATCTATGAGGAATGCCGACGTCTGGTCGACGAAGCAAAATCCCGCTGATCCCGGCAATGAAACCGACAACAGCGAAAGGTGGTGATACGCATGCCAAATGACCGCAATTTCCCGGAGGAATGGTTCGGCGAACAGAATAACGGTAATCTGCCCATGGCACCCGCACAGGATGCGGAGGACGATGACGGTATTTTCATCCATTGGCCGGGCTTTGATTATGACGGCGAGGATATCGACCGCACCGAAGAGGAAGACGACGGCACCTTCCCCGAGGATGACAGCCCGGACGGTGACAACGGCATGCATGCCGATGATGACGACGCACCGCCGAAGAAAGCAAAGCATCCGAAAGAAAAAAAGCCAAAGAAAGAAAAGAAAAAGAAGACAAAGAAGCAGGACCTGTCGCCGGACGATGAGGAAGAAAACAGCGAGGAACAAGCGTATGCGTTCCGCCGTGCTGCCGACTCCGACCGCGAGGAATCCGCAGGACGGCACCGTCCGCGGGAAGCCGGGGAAGACAACGAATCCACGCTGTCTTCCATCAAATACTACAAGCATACGGCAAAGCTGCGCGAGGTTTTCCTGCGGCGTCTGCTTCCGGCGGTGCTTGTGCTGTGCTTTGCCGTCGGATTTGTACTGTACTTCTTCCGCCTGCAGCATCTGACCTTTGACAACCTGCGCGGATACAATGCAGAAGAGGTCTACCGTGCCATCAATGTTCGACGCAACCAGTTCATCTTCACAATCAACGACCTGGACATTGAAAAACGGCTTCGTGCGAAATTCCCGTACATCGAGGATGTGGAGGTCGAGCTGACTCTGCCCGACACAGCGCACCTGATCTTTACCGAGGACAGCGCACGCTTCTACACGAAGATCTACGATGAATATTTCGTCATCTCCGAATCCATGCGCGTGCTCGCACGGTACAGCTCCCCCGATGAATTGGATACCGGTCTGCGGCAGATCACACTCCCGGCGGTTTCCTATGCGGTCGTCGGACATGCCCTGCGATTCTTTGATGTATCATATCAGTCATTCCTCTCCGCATTTCTTGACACCATCGAGACATCTGACATTTACCGCAGCGTCGCCTCCATGGATCTTTCCAACCGCTTTGACATCATCCTCAACTATGAGGACCGTGTACAGGTAGAACTCGGTGACGATGAGAACCTCGAAACGCGGCTGCTCTTTGTCAAGTCCGCCATTGAGGCACTGGAACGCGATCAGCGCGGTACCCTGCTCATCATCGACAACAAGCAGGCAATCTTCTCTCCGGAGGCACGCGAAACCGATTGATGTTCTCAGGCACACCGCAGTTCCGGATGAGCATTTTTACACAGCGTTTAGAATTGGTTTTAACGCATATTTTTCCGGTTTTCCCGATTTTTGACAGAAATTCTGTAAACATTTCGTGAACTTTTTTATAGCATCTTGCAAAAACAGCGAAAAAAAGGTATTATATTATATAAGGATTCCATTTGTGCCGCCGAAGCGGTCGGAGGTGACGCATGATTCTTTCTTTTTTGCGTCCGGAAAATCTTCGTCCCATCGCGGCGCAAATCTAAACTCTATTTAGAAATCAAAAGCAGAGACTATTCATTACATATAACAGGAGGATTCATTCATGGCAAATTTTGAATTTGACGCAGGCGAAACAAGCGTTGTCAATATAAAGGTAGTCGGTGTCGGCGGCGGCGGCAACAACGCGGTCAACCGCATGATCGAAAGCAATGTCAAGGGTGTTACTTTCATCGCCATCAATACAGACATTCAGGCACTTGCAAAGTCCAACGCTCCCATCAAGATCAACATCGGTGACAAGGTCACCAAGGGTAAGGGCGCAGGCGCACATCCCGAAGTCGGCGCACATGCAGCGGAAGACAGCCGTGAAGAGATCGTCCGTGCACTCGAGGGTGCAGATATGGTCTTCATTACGACCGGCATGGGCGGCGGTACCGGTACCGGCGCTGCTCCCGTCGTTGCAAAGATCGCGCGCGAGCTCGGCATTCTGACCATTGCAATCGTTACCAAGCCCTTCTCCTTTGAAGGCAAGCGCAGAATGGACCAGGCAGAGGCCGGCATCATCCGTCTCCGTGAAAACGTCGACTCCCTGCTCATCATCCCCAACGACAGACTGAAGGAAGCATCCGAAACCAAGCTTACGCTGATGAATGCATTCTCCATTGCTGACGACGTTCTCCGCCGCGGTGTTCAGTCCATCTCCGAACTGATCAACGTTCCCGGTCTGATCAACCTCGACTTTGCGGACGTTACCAACATCATGGCAGATGCAGGTCTTGCACACATGGGTACCGGTCAGGCATCCGGCAAGGACAAGGCGGAAAAGGCAGCACAGATGGCAATCACCTCCCCGCTGCTGGAAACCTCCATTGCAGGCGCAAAGGGATTGCTCATCAACGTCACCGGTTCTCCCGACATGGGTCTGGACGAAGCATCCATCGCTTCCCAGCTCATCACCGATCAGGCCGATCCGGAAGCAACCATCATCTGGGGTATTGCATTCAATGAAGCCCTTGAAGATGAGATCCAGGTCACCGTTATCGCAACAGGTCTGGATGCTGACAAGAAGCTCAAGAAGCTGACGCCCGAGGAACTTGCTGAAGAAGAAGCACGCATTGCAGCCGAAGAAAAGGCAAAGGAAGAAGCTGAACGTGCGGAAGCGGAAGCAAAGGCGAAGGCTGAGGCAGAAGCAAAGGCAAAGGCTGAAGAAGCTGAGCGCAACGCACCGGTCGATCCTGTCACCGACGGCGTCATCTCCGACTCCGATTTCGATGACATCATGAAGATCCTCAAGAGAACCAGACGCAGCTGATCTCCGACAACTCATAACGCAATAAAATTGCGCGTATCCGTTTCTTTGCGGATACGCGCTTTTGTTATGCGGTTTTACTTCTTATAGGTAAACTCCATCTTCTTCTC
Organism: Clostridia bacterium; assembly: GCA_017455975.1. GTDB lineage: Bacteria > Bacillota > Clostridia > Oscillospirales > CAG-272 > RGIG3925. Next base: position 15,311 of record JAFTLK010000263.1, read on the forward strand.
ATTCTCAAGATGCAGACGGGTTTCGTCCCAGTCGCGGTGCACCTGCACGGTGAAAATGACGTGGAACAGACCGTAGGTCATCGACAGGATCACAGCGGCCGGCGGAATGACAAGCAGAATCGCGGGCTGTTCCATGATAACCACCAGCACCGGCGGCGCGATGATCCGCATCATAATCATGACAACAATGATCGCAATCGCAGCAACGACAAGACACAGGATCGCAATACAGTCGGAGAAAAATTCCGGTGATTTCAGAAAAGCAATGGCGTCTTTTTTCATATCATAGGTTCCGTCGGGGGTGTCGCGGCGGAACTGACGCATCTGCTCGCCGTCCCGGTCAAGCCGGATCTTTTCGGGCAGCGCATAGAAAAAACCGATGGCGAGGAACACTGCGAGCGCCGACAGGAAGATGTTTCCGTCCCAGAGAACAAAGAACAGCGTCTGGAACATCGGCAGACCGACAATTACGATAATCAGGAGTGCAACGGTGTAGATCAAGTGTGTTTTAACGTTGTCAAGGATGCGATGGGGTAAAATCATGATGTATTGTAACCTTTCTTTTTTTGTGAATTGATTGAACTTCGGTTTATAAGTAGGAGCGGACAACGGCACAGAGCCGTTCAAGCGTCACGGCACCGGAATGCTCCAGTTGGCCGTTTTCGTACTGAATCCGCTCAAAGTCGGCGGTCAGCCGGTCGATGTCATCGATCAGACCGCGGTCACGTACCTTGCGTGCGATCTCGCGCGGTGTATCCGACAGCCCGACACCGCAGCGCTGATGCCGCAGCTGTGCCGCGGCAACGGCATACGCGTACCGGATCTTGTCATCAGTGCTGTCCAGCGTGTCCAGCCTGCGCTTGAAATCGGTATAGGTCTTGACCGTATCAGCGGGACGGTTCTGTCGCCCGGCGGTGCCGCCCATCTGCTCCACGGTGTCGACAAAGTTGAGATACTCCTGCCGCGTCTGTTTTTTTCGCCATTGACTGTGCGGACGGAACAGGAAAACGAATGCCTCGCGCAGATATGCAATAAACGCAAGAAATTTTTCTTTGAGACCCGGGAAAAAGAGAATACAAAGAGCGACAAAGCTGAGAACAGCCAGAATCGCAAAAACCGCGATCCAGTAATCCGCCTGTCCGCGCGGCAGACGCAGTACCTCGCCTGCCAGATCCTGTTCATAAATCTCGCGCACGACAGCATCGTCTGCATTTTCGCTGACCGCAAGTCCGGCGGCGAAAAATTTGACAATGCCGTACCACAGCGAAACCAGCGCGACGATCAAAGACATCGTCACGGTCGTACATGCGGCAACACAGCCGAGCGCGATACCGACGACACGCGCGGAGTAGACCTTCGCCTCATCGTTGATGCCGCGGGCGATCTTTCCGCCGTAGGGACGCGTGATAAACGATTGATTGAGCAGCAGGACAAACAGGGCAACCGTTATGCACAGCGCTGTCAGATTAAGGACACCGAACAGAGATGTCGGATCTGAAAAGGTAACGATAAAATTGATAAACAGTATGACACCGATCGTACCGATGCGGCGCATCGAGATCAATGTATTGTACGGAATGAACCACAGATAACCGCCAAGCTCGACCATAACCGCACAAAACAGTGCGATCGAATACGGCACGATCGAATATTCGTCATAATAGGAGCCGAAGTAATACAGCAGCGTCCATCCGAGACGCATTGTCCCCAAAAATACCAGCACCGTACCGATGTGTACAAGAATGGCCTGTTCCGCCCGGTAGCGGCGTGTCGTGTCCTCGTAGGTGTATACCATCTGCTTGCGTTCCAGATGAAACAGACGTGCCGCCAACAGCTGCAGCCCATAACCTGCAAGCGCACAGCCGACGAACAGCACAATGAGCAGCAGCTTCAGATACCATTGCCCAAAGTACGGCATCGTAAACTTGGCACAGAACGGCAGCGCCACAAGGATATAGACAGCAACCGCACCCGTCTGATAGAGCCGGGAAAAATCGGTGTTGACATTCTTGACGGTCTTCTGCTCCTGCGCGGGGGTCTTCTTTTTTCGTTTGAACAGCATCGGAACACCCCCTTATCGTTTGTAATCGCGCTCACCGAGTGAACCGACCGAGAAGTAGATCTCGATGTCTTCCGGCAGCACGAGCGCATTGCGGTTGGCTGAAGTGATATAGTAGATGACGCGCACGCCGAGTGCTTCCATCGCACGGTGGAAGTGGATCATGCGCTCGGAAATGTACGAGGAAACCACAATCAGGTTAGCCGCGCCGGAATGGTCCGCCGCTTCCGTATACAGTGCAGGATTGGCGATGATGTGATCGAGCATCTGCTCCTCCGGAACGGAAATTTCCATTGGGATACCGGCCAGCAGGCGCAGGGCATCGAGCGTCTCCATCCGCCCGGCATAACTGCGGGAGATGGCGATCTTCCGACCGACAGGATCCCCCAGATCAATACAGGAAACGGCATGCGGATCATCGATCCGAATCGATTTATACGGCGCATTCAGAATAAGACGGGTCGGGACATTTTCATCCGATGCACGGTCGAGCAGGGTCGCGGCAACGCTGATGCAGCGTTCAATCTCATACGGCGCACTCGGTACCTCCGGGTGCTTTTCGATGTCACGGGACTGCATATTGATGACGATATTGAAGACAAAGCGCCGGAAATGTTCCTCAATGTTGACCATCAGATGGCCATGCACAGCGGTCGATTTCCAGTTGACCTGCCGCATCGCGTCTCCGGGACGGTATTCGCGTGTACCGGCGCGGATGAGCGGATCGGTCAGAAGACCGTGATTGGTCACGATATCACCGCTGAGCCCATCGGCGGCCACAAAGGTCGCGTTCAGATCAATGGGTTTCGGCAGGACGGTGAGGCGGCTTTCGACATAACCCGGCAAAGCGGAGGCGGAAAATGAGGCGGTATTCATGCCGAACAGATCGTTTGTGACAAGCACGGCATCGCCCATTGTATAAACGCCGCGCTTTTTGCAGGTCACGCGCCAGCGGCGGCTGATCTTCTGATGCGGCTGCAGAACGAAGATCGACTGAACCTGCGCTTCATGGGATTCCCTGAATTCCTTTCCATCGGCTGCAGCATCGAGAAAGTGGAAATAAAGCCCCTGCGGCAGGTCGGAGTTGACCTTGAGAAACGGAATCGGCAGGAGCTTGTCGTTGACGAGTTCATCGTAATAGAAGATGTCCTCATCCTCAAAGGCTTCCTCCGTGCTGAGCCGGACGGTATAGGATAACCCCTGCCGCATATGTCTGCGGTACAGCCACATCTGCGCAAGATACACCGCGATAACGGCCAGTAAAACAGCAAGATAGAACATATCAGCCGCTCATTCAATCGGAGCGGGGACGGTCGACAGCAGATAATCGACGATCGTTTCGGTCGATTGTGCAAGACGTACGGAGTTCTGTGACTTGGAAATGACACGGTGCGCAAGGACAGGGACGGCAACCTGCTTGACATCATCCGGCAGAACATAATCGCGTCCGTCGAGCGCCGCGCGTGCCTGTGCGACATGTGCAAGCGCAAGCGATCCGCGCGGTGACACACCGATCCGGAGCTTCTCGGACGACCGCGTTGCGGCGGCAATACGCACGATGTAATCCTTGACCGCCTCTGAAAGATGAATCTTCCGCACGGCAGCCTGCGCCTCGACCAGTTCCGCAGCGGTACAGACCGGGGTCAGTTCAGCAAGCGGTGTCTGCTCAATATGGCGGTCGAGGATCGCCTTTTCCTCCTCGCCCGACGGATACCCGAGCGACAGACGCATCAGGAATCGGTCGATCTGTGCCTCCGGCAGCGGGAAGGTACCCTGTGATTCGATCGGGTTCTGCGTGGCAATGATGAAAAACGGCTTTGGCAGAACAAACGTCTCGCCGTCAATCGTTGTCTGCCCCTCTTCCATACATTCAAGCAGCGCTGACTGCGTTCTCGGCGTTGTACGGTTGATCTCATCCGCGATGATGATATTGGCAAACACGGGACCGGCGCGGAAGATGAATTCGTTTTCCTTTTGGTTATAGTAGTGAATACCCGTGATGTCGGACGGGAGCAGGTCAGGGGTGAACTGGATGCGGCGGAAGGCGTTCTCGTCAGATGTAATACTCTTGGCCAGAGCCTTTGCAAGCGATGTTTTACCCGTACCGGGAATGTCGTCAAGCAGGACGTGTCCTGCACACAGAAGTGCACATAGAATCAGGTCGATCTTGTCCTCCTTGCCGTAAATGACACGGGAGATATTCTGATTGATGGCGGCGGCAAGGGATTTTACAGTCGATGCGTTCATACGGGGGTTTCCTCTCTTTCGTTATCTTTA
>JAFTLK010000264.1 GCA_017455975.1 Clostridia bacterium
GGGCTTGAAGGGATTTTATTGATTGAGTAATAGAAGGCGAGGGAGGAAAATTTTTGAAAAAATTTTCCTCCCCCGCACCCCCTCGTTCCTTGGCTTGCGGCGGCGGAATCCCGTTGTGTTTGAACCATCAACATAAATCAGGTAAGAAAGAAGTTATAACCATGGATAAGAATCTCAGAAGAACCGTTATCGCGGGCAACTGGAAGATGAACATGACCCCCACAGCAGCAGCTGCTTTCATCAAGGAGCTCGCTCCGATGGTTGCAGATGCAGACTGTGACGTCGTTCTCTGCGTACCCGCCATCGATATTCCCGCAGCTGTCGAAGCTGCAAAGGGCACCAACATCCACATCGGTGCTGAAAATGTTCACTTTGCTGAAAGCGGCGCATACACCGGCGAAATTTCCGCTGACATGCTCGTTGATGCAGGCGTTGAATACGTCATCATCGGTCACTCCGAAAGAAGACAGTACTTCGCTGAAACCGACGAAACCGTCAATGCACGTACCAAGGCTGCGCTTGCAAAGAACCTCAAGGCAATCGTCTGTGTCGGTGAAACCCTGACCCAGCGCGAACAGGGCATCACCGCTGAAACCGTCTCCCTGCAGACCAAGATTGCTCTGCTCGGCGTTTCCGCGGAAGACATGAAGAATGTCATCATCGCATACGAACCCGTCTGGGCGATCGGTACCGGCAAGACCGCTACCTCTGACCAGGCTGACGAAGTCTGCGGCATCATCCGTGACGTCATCGCAGGTCTGTACGGCGACTGTGTTGCAAAGGCTACCACCATCCAGTACGGCGGCTCCATGAACGCAAAGAACGCAGAAGAACTGCTCTCCAAGATCAATGTTGACGGCGGTCTGATCGGCGGCGCTTCTCTGAAGACTGCTGACTTTACTGTTATTGTCAAGAACGGTTGATGTTCGGTTTACCGAAACTCTTCTCTGATGTTATATCAAATAACATCAAAATAACAAACCCGTTATCACAGCAACGCGGGGCTGCGGGCACAGTGGTGCGGCAGTCCTGCGCTGTTGCTTTTTTTCTGAAGGGTCCGGCATAAGTCCCGGATGCTTCAATCTTATGAATGTGAGGACAACCATGAACAGAACAGTACCTTTGATTCGGCCGTCCGGCACGCTCCGGTATGGCGTACTTGTCTTTTTCGTGATTCTTATGATGCTGTTCTGTAGCATCGGCGCGGCGGCACGCAATGTGGAAACACCATTCGGAGCGGTGGAGCTGTACGCGCAGGTCAATCCCAAAAACAACGAAGAAATATACGTATATGCCATTCCGGATGAAGCATTTCTCCGGGAAAAGCAGGGCGAGACGCTCTATCTGTTTACACTGCAGCCGCAGGAGGAACCGGTGGATCTCCGTGCAAAGTCCCCGACCGCAACGAAGGTGGTCGATAAGACAACACGATTTTCCGTATCATCCGACCGATCGGGCGAGCGTCTGCGCGCAAAATATGTCCTCGCACTCGGTGAGGGGGCAGACTACCGCGTCATCGGTGAGGCGTATGTCAATAATCCCGAGGTGCTGGCGGAGAACACCGCCGCGCGCGCCGAAGCATCGACGATGAAAGGCCTTGTCGTTTCCGGTGCGCTTACCGCCGATGCACAGGCACTCGGCATCGGCCATGCCGTGATCCCGATCTCGGCAGATCGGTACATCACCTCTGTCGGCGGTGATCCGCAGTATGCATGTGCGACGGCAGGGCAGACCACCTATTTTGATCCGACAGCGATTGCGCAGCTGGATGCACTTGTGGCATCGCTGGAACGCAGCAATACCCGTATCATATTCCGTTTCCTGCTTGACGGCACTGACCGCGGTACAACGGAGCCGGCGGCTGCGCTGTATGCAGAAGCAGCTGTGGACGGTGCTGCGGGCTATGGGTTTACGATGGACACAAAGCTGGCATATCAGACGGTCAACAATCTGTTTACGTATTTTGCAGAGCGTTATGCCGCAGATGCCGCATCTCCGATCGACTTTATTGTCGGCTATCAGGTCAACGAATGGGTCGGCTGGTACAACCTCGGCTATTCTGCCGAGCAGATCGAGGCACAGGTCGGTGCCTATGCCGCTGTATTCCGTCTGGCCGATCTTGCTCTGCGTGCGCAGAGCGCCAACAGCCGCGTTTATTTGCCGCTGTCCAATCTGTGGGCAACGGGACGACCTTTCTTGTCTGCCTTTGCGGCAGAAATGGGTACGGATGCTGCATGGAGCGTTGCGGTATCTCCATACGCTTCAAATGCGCTTGACGACAGCATCTGGGACGACACGGGGGCCAAGGATGATCCGTACTCGACCTATCTTACCATGAACAATATCGGCATCCTCGGACGGTTCCTTGACGAGACGCCGTACTTATATCAGAAGAAGCCGCGCGCGGTCATCATTGATGACTTTGCAGTACACGGCACCTCCGGTGACGATGCCTCGCAGGAACGGCAGGCGGCATCGTTTGTATATGCATATTATCAGGCGGCGAGTGCCGGATTTATTGATGCATTCATCTGGCATCGCGTGATGGACGGGGCAGGGGAGCAATGCTCACTCGGTCTGCGTCAGCTTGATGCACAGCCCAAGCCCGTCTATGAACTGTTCCGTGTCATTGATACCCAGCAGGGTGCAAAGGCAGCGGAGCAATACGCAAAGATCGTCGGCGGGCGGAAGTGGTCGTCGATCATCGACGGCTATTCCAAAAAGGATACAGAGGAGGTAAAACTGTATTCCACCTCCGGAACACCTGCACCGCAGGAAACACTGAAGCAGGAGACAACGCTGTTTCTCGACTTTTCCGACCGCACACTGCAGGGCTTTATGCCGGAGGATTATATGGCATCCGCTGAGGTCCTGTCGATTGCCGAGGGAACGGAGATCAACACATCCATCCTGTCGGCGGTATCTCATCCGATGGACGCAGGACAGGCGGCAGCCGCTGCGGCAGAAACAGCCGTATATCCCCTTCCTCAAAACACAAAGAACCTGTATCTGACCGTCCGTGCAGATGCATCCGCACAGCCGGCAGAGCCGAACGAAGACGGTACTGTGGCATTGCCGCAGACCCCCACAGCCGTACTGCTCCGTCTGCAGCTGCAGCGAGGCGGTGAGACGGTGATCCGCTATCTCGGAGAGGCAGAGCTGACCTGCGGCACATGGAGTGTGCTTGCTTTCGACATAAGTGATTATGCGCAGGCGGCAGGTGGTGCGGATCTGCTGCGTCTGTCGCTGATCGGCACATCGGGCGAGGACATCACCTATACTCTGTCTCTTAACGATATCCGGTACGATACCGGCGTGGGGCTGATCGTTCTGCGCGTGTTCATCGGCATTCTGATCGTACTCGGCGTTCTGGTACTGCTGTTTGCGGTACTGGTCATTCGTGCACAGATCATTCGCCGCAGACGCCGCCGCAGACGTGCCGCACAGAGAGCCGCATATCTGGCAAGACAGCGGCAGCTGCAGGCGCAGATGCAAAAACAGGGTATCGCATCGCCGCAGACCGGACAGAACGTCCCGCCTCAGCGCCGCGGACCGCAGCGCAGACCTGAGATGTACAGCCGTTCCGACGACCGCACAAATGGCCGGAGCGGACAAAACAGAAACTGAACATAGGAGCAACATATGAGAAGACCTGTCAAATACAAAACAAGACAAGCGGCACGCAGCCGTCTGATCACAACCGTGACGGCGGCCATTCTCGGTGCCGGTGTGATCGGCGGTGCATCTGCGGCCGTTCTGCTCAGCCGCGATGACGACGGCATTGACGGACTTGGCACAGGCACGGGCAGCGATACTGCGGCACCGGTCATTACGGATACCGTTGACGGTACCGATTCTGCCGCAGATTCGGAAACCCTGCCTACGACCGATGCTGTGACCGAAACAGAGCCTGTTACAGAGGCGGTCACGGATGCTGTTACCGAGCCGCCCGAAACAGAGCCCGCTGAGACCGAGCCGCCTGTAACCGAGCCGACCCCATCGGACAGTGAGCCGAATGCCGGTCAGCAGACCCCTGTTCTTGAGGTCTCAACGACCAAGAACTACCGCGGCGGTTATCTCGACCTTGCCGACTACCCGACGAAAGCCGAGCTGAAAACCGCGGCGGCGGCACTCCGTGCCGAGGGCTATACAGCGGTTATGGTCGAGCTGAAATATGACAACGGTAAGCTGTCTTACAAGTCCGAGGTTGCGGAGGCGAAGGAATACGGCGCCAATCCGTCCGTTGCCGCACAGGCACTTGACGATATTGTGGATGTTCTGCACGGTGAGGGACTGTATGTGACCGGACGCGTCTGTGCATTGCGCGATGACCTTGCCGCAAAGGGCAATTCCGATGCCGCGCTGATGAATACCGCCGGCTTCCGCTATTCCGACGGCGCTTCCCGCTGGATCTCTGTCTATTCCGATGCGGGACAGGATTATATTCTTGCGCTTCTTACAGAGATGAAAGATGCCGGAGTTGATGAGATCATGCTGCGCGATTATGCACTGCCGGCCGATCACGGAACCACTTCACCCAAGTACGATACATCCGTTGCAAAAACGGAAGCGGTCGGGGAATTCCTTGGCCGCGTCGATACCGCTCTGTCCGGTGCCGCGCTCAATCTGGAGCTGGATGCCGTGACGATCGCTGACGGCGGCGATGAGGTGATGGGCATTGACTGTTCAAAGCTCGGTGCAGTTGCCGACAGCATCACCGCCGACATTACACTGTCCAATCTGCGGGACGGTATGACCATCGGCGGCAAGACCATTGCCGATGTCGACGCAGATCCCGCAAAGACGGTCGAGACCGTTCTGTCCGCACTCGATGCTTCCGCACTCAACATCCGCCCGTTGTTTGAGCTGACCGGCAATGCAGCACAGGATGCCGCACAGGTCGCTGTGGCACAGAACAAGGGCTACGGCGCATACCAGATGACCGAACGTGTCATCAGCATGACGGAAAAATAAGATGATTACGACGTTGTTCTGGGACATCGACGATACACTGCTGGACTTCAAGCGCGGGGAAGCGACGGCAATCCGTCAGACCTTTGCGGAACTCGGTATCCCCGTAACGGAGGAAAACGTCCGCCTGTACAGTGAAATCAACGATTCACTGTGGAAGCGGCTGGAGCGGCGGGAGCTGACACGCGACGAGGTTCTGGTCGGCCGGTTTGCGATGCTGTTTGATGAATTGGGTGTAACCTATGACTGTCGTGCGGCGCAGGAGCTGTATTTTTCGTTCCTCGGCACACAGCATGACTACATCCCCGGCGCACGCGAAACGCTTGATGCGCTGTATGGCCGATACCGTATGTATGCCGTCAGCAATGGCTCGACCGTCATTCAGAACCGCCGCATCGCCGATGCCGGGCTTGACCGGTATTTTGACGGTATCTTTCTGTCGCAGGCGATCGGTGCACAGAAGCCCGATCCCGCGTTCTTTGATGCGTGCTTTGCCGCAATTCCGGGATTGACGAGAGATGCGGTGCTTCTTATCGGCGATAGCCTGACCTCCGATATGCGTGGTGGAGAGATGGCAGGACTGTGTACCTGCTGGTTCAATCCGCACGGCAAGAGCAACAGCCTTGGTGTGCGCATCGATTATGAAATTGCGACGCCGGAGGAGCTTCTGCCGCTTCTGAACACGTTGATGTCGGACAAAACTGTATAAAATGCGCCTCTGCCGTATACCATGCTTTGTATGCGGCAGATTTTTTTCTGTTTTTTGAAAAATCCTCTTGACAAATCGGTCTAACGGTGTTAAACTATAGATATGAGGTCTAACGACATTAAACCAAAGGAGGGATCCTATGATGGAACACAAGCTTGGCGAAATGGAGCTGCGGTTTGCAGAAATGATCTGGGACTTGGCTCCCGTTGAAAGCGGGGAGCTGGTACGGAGGTGTGCGGAAGCATTTGACTGGAAGAAGTCGACTACCTATACGATGCTTCGGCGTCTGTGTGAACGCGGTCTGTTTGAAAACCGCGGCGGTACAGTCGAGGTGCTGAAAACCAAAGAAGACTATCTTTCGATGCAGACAGAGGTATTTGTCGATGAAACCTTTGCCGGTTCTCTGCCGAAGTTTCTTGCGGCATTTGCATCGAACCGTGCGCTGGACGGCGAGACAATTGCCGCACTGCAAAAGATGATCGATGATTACAAAAAGGAGGATTGAGACAATGACGGGATTTGCTGTTCTGGGTGGTATGCTGTGGGATGCAGCATCCTCCGTGCTTGTGCACGGGCTGCTGTTCGGCACGGTTGTGCTGGCCTTGATTCTGCTGGGCAGGCGTCTTCTGCATGCCATGCCGCGGCGTGCGGCGGTCTGGCTGTGGCTTCCGCTTCTGCTGCTCGTTTTTTCACCGCTCCTGCCGGGATTCGGCATTGAGGTACCGGCCTTGACAGAATCTGAGCTGCCCGGGATTCCTGTGACAGAACAGATCACCGCCGATGCGGTACCGTCGGTCGTCACAACCGAGCCGCTGCCCGACGGTGTCGGGGTGCTGACAACGGTGACCTCGCCTGATGTGCATATCCGCCGTTATCCTGCATGGCAGAGCCTCGTCGGAGGTATCTGGCTTGTCGGCATGGTATGTGTGCTCGGGTGGAAGATTCGTCGTCATATTGATGTCAGACGGCTGTGTCGGACAGCATGGGAGACCGAGCGGCGCGGCAGGATCCGTATCTGTACACTGCCCGGTATCCGAACACCGTTTGTCCGCGGTCTGCTTCGCCCATGTATCTATATTCCCGCTGAATCAGACCGCGATGCCGATGCGCGGAACATGATCCTCTTGCATGAGCAAGCCCATGTACAGCGGCTTGATGTGCTGTGGCGGCTTCTCTGGGAGGCGGCGCTGTGTGTGTACTGGTTTCAGCCGCTTCTGTGGCTTGCAGAAGACCGTTTTATCGCCGACACGGAGGGAGCATGTGATGAAGCGGTCCTGGCGTCGCTCGGTGCGGACAGAGCCTGCCGCGCGGCGTACGCCGAAACACTGCTTCTATATGCCGATGCGAGTCGCCGCAGATACCCGACCGCATTCGGCGTGACAGAATTGCAGGGGCGTGTACAGGCGATCCTGCATCCTGCCGCACTTCATGTATCCGGCATTTTCTGTCTCTGTATTTCCATTGTGCTTGCTTCTGCGGCCGCGCTGTGTTCGCCTGTGCCGATGCTGTCCGCAGATGAGAATTGGGACAGTGGCGGATCGGTGATTTCCGATATCGTCAAAGAGCCACACACGGTCGCGCTTTCGGTAGAGCCGTCCTCGGCCCTGTTCGGATTTGCCGACGGATATTTGGAAGCGCACCCTGATATCTGGGGAAAGACAACGGTACAGTTTGCTCTCCCGCTTGGCTGGACACTCGATTTTTCGGATGACAGCGGGATCAGGGGTCAGATCATGGACGACACGGGAACACAGCGCGGCTTCTGCTTTGTACAGGCATTTACCCCGATCGATGGGGAGGGCATACCGCCCGAAAACGTCCCGCCGGATGACAGAAAGTGGCAGGCAATTTATCACGACCTGCGGCTGTCGGCCATGCAGAATGTCGCCGATGACGACTACCATCCGATCGTGACGGGAGCACGCTTTGAAAACGCCGTTGCCGTCATGGATCAGGCGATCTATGAGGAAGGGGTTCCTGCTGCCGCATGGGAGCATCAGCGCGTGCCGCTCGTGCTGGCATATGATCAGGATTGCTCGATGTATCTGCAATTGACCTTTGACGCGCGGGTGGAATCAGAAACGATGAAGGATATCGCGGCGTCTGTTACGTTTGAAAAAGTCCAATAAAGAAAATCCGGGGGAAATGTACATTATAGATGCGTTTCCCCCGCGGTTTTCTCTTGACGAAATATGGATTTTGCGATATAATAATAGCAGAACTATGAGAGGATGGCGGGACATGGGTGTCCTGCCCGGATGTGATTATGTTATCCACCGTTTACAGCGCAGGTCTGCTTGGCATTGAAGGCTTTCCCGTCACCGTTGAGGTCAACTGCATCAATACGATTCCGCAGTTTGAGATCGTCGGTCTGCCGGACAGCGCGGTCAGAGAATCCAGAGAACGTCTGCGTGCGGCATGTACCAACGCCGGTGTCATTTTCCCGGACGGTGCGCTGACGGTCAATCTGGCACCTGCCGAC
>JAFTLK010000265.1 GCA_017455975.1 Clostridia bacterium
AGCCCCAGCAGACGGACAATGTCGTCGCGGACATCGTCGGTCGCCGTTGCGGTAAACGCGCCGACAACCGGGCGTTGTGTTTCCGACAGGACAGACAGAAACTCCGCAATCTTCAGATAACTCGGACGGAAGTCCTGTCCCCATTGCGATACACAATGCGCCTCATCGACGGCGACCATCGATATCCGGATCGACGCGCACACTGACAGAAATGCCGGTGTCAGAAGCCGCTCGGGCGCGACATAAATCAGCTTGTACCACCCGGCACGCAGACGGTTCAGCACCGTATTGCACTGCCCCGGTGTCAGCGCGCTGTTGAGATATGCCGCAGGCACACCGGCTTCCACAAGAGCGGTCACCTGATCGGACATCAGCGAAATCAGAGGGGAAACGATGACGGTAATCCCGTCAAAGAGCAATGCGGGAATCTGATAGCACATCGATTTCCCGGCACCGGTCGGCATAATCCCAAGGCAGTCGCGCCCGGAAAGCAATGCGCCAATCAGTGCTTCCTGTCCGCCGCGAAAGGCATCGTGTCCGAAATACTGCTTCAATACGCGATGCTTTGCGTCCATGCAAATCCCCCTCTCTGCAGGTTAATCAAATTCTCTGTCATGTTCTCTGAAAAAGTCGTAGTAAGTGCGCACCGCCTCCAGCTCCGTCCAGCGGCAGACCTCGGCAGGATACGCATCGAGATTGTAGATCTTCGCACCCTTGATCGCCAGCAGAAACGGCGAGTGCGTGGAAATGACAAGCTGGCAGTGATAAAAGCGCACCGATTCCAGAAGAAACTGCGCAAGCTCTCTCTGCATCGCCGCCGACAGACTGTTTTCCGGCTCGTCGAGCAGATACAGCGTGTCCTGCGTGATCTGCTCGGTGAAATAGGCATATGCCGATTCACCGTTCGATTTGTTCTGAATATTTTCCGGCAGACGGCGGTAGGTATAATCGGATTTGGTCGATTTCTTCGCATCGCGGAACTGCTTGAATTCCTCATATTGTGCCAGACTCTGCAGCTGCATATGGACATTGGGGTCATGATTACGGTCGTATTCCTCAAACAGTGCTTCCCGCTTGCGGTCAACGCCGTCATTGATGGCACGCATATCGAGCATGAAGTCAAACACCGCGTCACTTGTGATGATCTTTGCATCGCGCGGCGGGGCGGCATCGGCGGAGCACATCCGCAGATAATCCTCAAAAAACGGCGTGTTGTTGAAGGGGGCTGAACGGATCAGCTGCAGCTTTTCCGCGATGATGTTGAGCAGTGTCGACTTGCCCGAGCCGTTGGTGCCGTAAAAAATCGTCAGCGGCTCAAAGGTGATCTTCGACAGCGCCTTCTGCGGGAAAATTTTGAACGGATAGGACGATGTTCGTGAATAGCACCGCATCTGGATCCGCGGCTCTGTCATCGACAGAAGAAAGCCGTCCTCCTGCCGCTCGGTCGGTAAGGTAAACGATTTCAGATACAGCATATTCTCACCTCTCCATACCGTCTGCAAGCGCACGGTTGACCGCCGCACGCAGATCAGACAGCGCATCTCCCGCGGGGATCACCGTCGGTGTGACATCCTCACCGAGCACTTCCCGGCACAGCGCGAGCACCGCATTCCGTCCGATCTTTGTCTCTAACAGCCGCAGCGCGTCGAGATCGGAAAACGCCTCCGCCATCAGCTTTTCGCGGATGGACGGCAGAGCATGACCGTCTCTGCCGGGATAGGCAAGATAAGTCGAGCCCGGCATCTGCTTGTAAGCACACGGATCGGCAAAGGGATCAAACAGCCCCTGCGACATCCGGTCATAGTAATAGTTGTAGCCCCAGTGCAGAAAGCCCTTCGCACCGAGGACATACATCTGCACACCGAGCACGCGGGTACGGGCGGGTGTGTTGGAAATCAGACGGTTGGAGCAGTTTTTCATGTACGGTCCGCCGGTGTAGTAGACCCACAGGTCATCACAGCGTCCGGCGAATGCATCGATATGATTCAGCGCGGCAATCGGCGTTTTGACAAGCCCGCTTTCGTAATAGCGGTAGTCCGACAGCGCATCGGCGATCACGCATCCCGACAGATATGGACGAACCGCCTCGACTGCCGCACGGTAATGCGCCTCATGTGCCGCGCTCGGTTCATCGGAGATGTGGAACACCATCCGCTCCCGGATGCCCGTCTCATGCGCAAAATCGGAAAATGCCGTCAGATACTGCGCCAGAAATGCGCGGTATGCATCGCCTGCCGCATCGGTGTCCCAGCCGAAGATCAGAACCTCCCTGCCGTCAACCGATGCATAGATCAGCGGTGCATGCTCCGCTCCCCACTGCGAGAACAGATGGCAATGCTCAAAATACGTGATCCCACAGTCCTGAGCCAGCGTGACATACCGCCGCATCTTTGAAAAATCAAAGGTATAGGAGCCGTCCTCACAGACAGTAATTCCGACAAGCTGGACGTTTTTGCGCGTTCCGCCGATCGGCATATCCAGCGGCGGCGTGAATGCGGGCAGAAGCAGCGTATTCATCCGGTGCTTTGCCGCATTGGTCACATAGCTTTCAAAGATCTCCCAGAACCGTTCGGAATACACCTCCACGCCGTAAAGATCGGCAAGACAGTCGCAGTGAAACCAGTTGGTGTAGTATACCGGATATTCGGGCAGTGTCACACGGAGGACGGTAAGATCGAGCGTTTCCTCAAACAAAAGTGTCCCGTCATTGAGGCTTGTTACAGTTATACGTACGGGATGGCACCCGGCATCCGCAGGTGCACATGCCTCGTTGATGCTCACCCAGACCGCCTGCGTGCAATCATCGGTGCAGTTGAGAGTGGCATCCACGCCATGCTCGGTATACAGCGCTCCGCCCCATGCATTCGGGTAACGCACAATCTCCGGAACCGCCGGGCGCGGATGCAGTACATCGGGGTAAAGCCCGCCCGCATCGCGTTCATATCCGCCTTCCCCGTTGGGATTGCAGGCGGCGGTCAGCGGCACATAGCCGATCTTATAGACCGATACCGGCAGGTCGGATTCGACCGCCACAGACACCGGGCAGAATGCATTCCCTGCCCACCGCATGGCAAGCTGAAAGGAAAACGCATCCCCGCCGGGTACAGTGCAGTATTCCGGCCGCAGTGCGGGATAGGCATCGGGGGCCTTATCCGGGAAAATCTTATACTGTGAGGATACGAGAACCGCCGAAAACAACGGATTTTGCATCATGGGACAAGCCTCCCGTCATCTTGTTATCTTTCTCATTTATTATACATGCAAATTCCCGCTTTGTCAAGAGTCTGCCAAAAGAGAACCGGACCGCCCGTGCATGGGGGCGATCCGGCGGAAATATACGGACACTTATTCAATATCTTCGTAAGCCTTGATGATCTTTTCCATCATCTTTTCGGCTGCCTTCAGATTGCGTTCGTACTCGGATGCAATCTCGTTCTTCTTTGCCTTGAGCTGACCGTCGACACAGCCATAGCCGTTGATCTGGTAGATGTAGACCGGGTCAAAGACGCGATTGCGGACGATCAGGTCGACCATAGATGCGGATTCCTCATCGCGGACGTTCTTGGACTTAGTGATGACATCGAACAGCTGCGGGGTGACCATATCATATGCCGCCGCGGAAATGGCCTCAATGACCGTACCGGTGCGGGATGCATCTTCGGTATTGCGCGGGACAACGATCATCGGCGCGGCCAGGTTGACAAGCGAAGTGTAGTCGCTTGCTTCATCGAACTTAGGTGTCGGAAGAATACCGAAGTCATCCTCCATATCGCGCAGATACAGACCGATCTTGTGAAGCGTGATGTCACAGAAATATGCGTTGCCGTTGACGAACGTGGTATAGGTATTCATGTACTCGTTGATATCCGTGACGAAGTTGGACTGCTGGCTGATGACAAGCTCAAAAATTTTGTCATAGATCGAGGACAGACGCTCGATATCGAAGTCGATATACGGGATATCATTTTCATCCTTTCCGGACAGCTTACCGCCTGTACCGTAGAACAGGGAGTACGGGCTGTCCCAGCCCCACGAGGTCAGGGAGAACAGGTCGTTGTTGTAATCGAGCGTGCCGTCACCGTTGATGTCCGTGGTCAGACCCTTGGTCATGTCGAGCATCGCGTCGATGGTCCACTTGCCGTCCGCCGCCAATTCATACGGGTATTCCATATCCTGCTGGGAGAACAGCTTCTTGTTGAAGACCATGCAGGAGGAGGTCAGAAGGGACACAGGGGAGATATCGCCGATGACCATGAAGACTTCGTCTGCGATGGAAAGGTCGTTCAGTGCCGCCTTATCCCACCACGGATTCGAAAGATCGATCTCCGCAATCTGGCTGATCGGATACAGAAGACCTGCCGACGCAAGACCGGAAACGGAAGAATGAGCAAAGTAGAAGTCGTAGTCATTGGCGCCGCCCTGCACCTGCATGCGGATCATATCGTTGACCACGGAGTTGGTATCTGCCTCGCCTTCGATGTAGACATTGAACTTTTCCTCGACGGCACGGTTACGCTGATAAATGAGGTCGTGCAGGACATCGCCGTTTTCTTCTTCGCCGGTGATGATGTCACCCTGCCCGTTCTGCTGATCGGAGAGCATGATACGGACGATATGTCCGCCATAGTCAACGCCTTCCATCAGGTCAAAAGCAGAAGGTTCTTCGGTTTCGACAGGCGCTGCGGTTGTGGTCGGGGTATCATCGGACTTGGTTTCATCTGTCTGACTGCCGGTATCGCCGCATGCGGTAACAACCGATGCGATCATCGCAAGCAGCAGAAGCTGTGCTGTTTTTTGTTTCATAAATATCAATTCCTTTCTGTCTCATGGCAATACCCGGACTATCACGTCCGGGTATGAATATATGGTTGTATGAGGTTGGTGGGTTTATTCCATCTCCGCATATGCGTCGACGATCTTCGTCAAAGCCTTTTCGGCAGCGGCGATCTTCTTTTCGATGGCGGATGCAACCTCTTCTTTCTTGGTGGAAAGCTGGGTCTGCAGCGTGTCGTAACCGGTGCAGAGGTTGATATAGAACGGGTCATAGACACGGTTGCGGATGATCAGATTGACCATGTCGGCAGATTCTTCGTCGCGGACATTCTTGGTCTTGGTAATAACCTCGTAAATGGACGGGGTGACAGTGTCGTACGCACCTGCCGCAAGTGCTTCAAAGAGCATACCGGTGCGCTCTGCGTCCTCAGGGTTGTTTGGAATGACGACGAAGCCGCCCGCGCCGTTGACGCAGGACAGATAGTCTTCCTGTTCCGCGCTCCACTTCGGAATCGGCAGGATACCGTAGTCGTCCTCCATGTCGCGCAGGAATGCGTCGATCTTCTGCAGCGTGATCTCACAGAAGTACGCACCGCCGTTGGAGAAGCATTCGTAGGTAGTCGGATACTGGTTCGCGTCGGTAACGAAATAGGATTCCTGCTCCAGAATCAGCTGATACATCTTCCCGTAAATATCGGAGATGCGCTCCACATCAAAGTCGACATAGGGGATATCGTCTGTATCCTTTGCGGAGAATGTACCGCCCGCACCGAAGAACAGGGAGTAGGGCGAGTCGCACATCCAGGAGGAGAAGCCAAAGATATCGTCGCCGAGCGTATACTTGCCGTCACCGTTGACGTCGGTGGTCAGACCCTTGGTCATCTCAACGAGCTTGTCCAGCGTCCATGTACCGTTTGCCGCCATTTCATAGGGGAATTCCATGTCAGCATTGGAGAACAGCTTCTTGTTGAAGACAAGGCAGGAGGAGGTCAGAAGCGAGGTGGGGGAGATATCGCCGGTCGCAAGATAGGTCTTTCCGCCGACAGACATGCCTTCCAGAGCAGCCTTGTCCCACCACGGGTTGGACAGATCGACATTCGGCAGGTCATTGAGAACGTACAAGAATCCGCCGGAGGCAAGGGTGGTTGCATAGCAGTTGGAGAAGTAGAAATCGTAGTCGGTCAGACCGCCCTGTACTTCCTTTTTCAGCATATTATTGACGTTATCATAGGTGTCGGATTCGCCGACGATCGTGACATTGTACTTTTCCTCGACGGCACGGTTGCGCTTGTAGATGATGTCGTTCATGACATCGCCGGTTTCCTCACCCTCGGTCATGATATCGACAAAACGGTCGTCCTGGTCATTGAGCAGGATGTTGACAACATGTCCGCCGTAGTCAACTGCCGGCAGCTTTTCAAGCTCCGCAATTTCCTCGGTGACAGCTTCGGTTGCAGCCGCAGTGTCAACGGATGCGGTGGTATCGGAGGTCTGGGCGTCATCACCGCCGCAGGACAGCATCGTGCCGCCGACGGTCAGTGCGGCAAGCAGAAGACAGATTGCTTTGATATTGGTTTTCATTTTCTGTTACCTCTTTCCTGTATTTTCAAGCAATGCAGAAATTATTTTCTATATAATTATACTACTTTGCGCAGGTTTTGTCAATCCTTTCGGTTATTTCCCGTGTTTTTTACGTTTTCAACAAAAGATAAGCAGCTATTATTAAAATTTCCGTTCGGTTTTGGATTATCATGCAGAAAAGCACCGCGAAAAACGGTCGAATTTTTCCGGAAAAGAGGCGGGGTGCTTGACAAATACGGTCACGGATGATATAATAATAAAATCAGTAAAAATCGCATGAAATGCAAATGCATAAACATGCAGAATTTCCCGAAAGGACCTATCATTATGCCCATCACAGAATTTCTCGTGCGCAACGCCGAGCTCTACCCCAATGACACGGCGCTCGTCGAGATCAACCCCCATTTTGAACCGGCTTCCCGCATCACCTGGAAGGATTACTCTCTGATCCAGCCCGAGGTCGGTCAGCCCTTCCGCCGTGAGATCACATGGAAGACCTTTGACGACAAAGCAAACCGCTTCGCCAATCTGCTTCTGACCCGCGGCATCCGCCGCGGTGACAAGGTCGCTGTCCTGATGATGAACTCCATCGAATGGCTGCCCGTATATTTTGGTATTCTCAAGGCAGGCGCACTTGCCGTACCGCTGAACTACCGCTATACCGCAGAAGAAATCAAGTACTGTCTGAATAAAGCCGATTGCTCCATGCTCGTCTTCGGTCCGGAATTCATCGGCCGTATTGAAGAAATCGTTGACCGCATTCCCGCCGTCAAAAACCTGTTCTATGTCGGTGAGGACTGCCCCTCCTTTGCAGACAGCTATGACCGCATGATCGGCTTCTGCTCCAAGAAAGCACCCGACATTCCCCTGTCCGACGATGACGATGGCGCCATCTACTTCTCCTCCGGTACCACCGGCTTCCCGAAAGCCATTTTACATAAGCACCGTTCCCTGACCCATGCGGCTCTGTGCGAGCAGGCACACCACGGTCAGACAAAGGACGATGTCTTCCTCTGTATCCCGCCGCTGTACCATACCGGCGCAAAGATGCACTGGTTCGGCTCTCTGGTTGCAGGCGGCAAGTCCGTTCTGCTCAAGGGTACGAACCCCGAGTGGATCCTCAAAGCTGCATCCGATGAAAAATGCACGATCGTCTGGCTGCTCGTGCCGTGGGCTCAGGACATTCTCGATGAGCTTGATACCGGCGCGCTGAAGCTGGAGGACTATGAGCTGTCCCAGTGGCGTCTGATGCACATCGGCGCACAGCCCGTTCCGCCGTCGCTGATCCGCCGCTGGCAGGGTGTATTCCCGGGTCAGGCATACGATACCAACTACGGTCTGTCCGAGTCCATCGGTCCCGGCTGTGTCCATCTGGGTGTTGAGAACATCCACAAGGTCGGTGCGATCGGGAAAGCCGGTTATGGCTGGGAGGTCAAGATCGCGGACGAAAACGGCGAACCCGTCAAGCAGGGCGAGGTCGGTGAACTCTGCGTCAGAGGTCCCGGTGTCATGACCTGCTACTACAATGACGAAAAGGCAACCGCGGAAACCCTGCGTGACGGCTGGCTCTTCACCGGCGACATGGCAGAGGAGGACGAGGACGGCTTCATCTATCTGGTTGACCGTAAGAAGGACGTTATCATCACCGGCGGTGAAAACCTGTATCCCGTCCAGATCGAGAACCACATCCGCCGTCATGAGGCAGTCAAGGACGTCGCTGTCATCGGTCTGCCGCACGCAAGACTCGGTGAAATCGCTGCGGCGATCATTGAGGTCCGTGAGGACATGACGCTGACCGAGGAAGAGATCACCGAATTCTGTTCCTCCATGCCGCGTTACAAGAGACCGCGCACCTACATCTTCGCAAAGGTTCCGAGAAATCCCACCGGCAAGATCGAAAAGCCGAAGCTGCGTGAGATTTATTGCGGCAAGTCGCTGGTTGAACAGCAGATTAAGAATTAAAGCACCCTCGTTTTTTGCAATTTCAGGCGGGCGATTCGTGAATCGCCCCTACCGCACAACACTACCTATTATACAGAGAGGATTACATATATGAAACAGCTTATGATCGGCAACGCGGCCGTGGCACGCGGTGCATATGAAGCGGGTGTCCGCGTCGTGGCATCGTACCCCGGTACGCCGAGCACAGAAATCACAGAGGTCATGGCGACCTTCCCGGCAGAGGATGTTTATGTCGAGTGGGCGCCCAATGAAAAAGTCGCGGCAGAAGTTGCCATCGGTGCATCCATCGGCGGTGCAAGAGCGATGACCTGCTGCAAGCACGTCGGTCTCAACGTCATGGCAGACCCGATTTTCACCGCATCCTACACGGGTGTCGGCGGCGGTCTTGTCATCGCCGTTGCGGATGACCCCGGCATGCACTCCTCCCAGAACGAACAGGACTCCCGCCATTATGCAGAGGCGGCAAAGCTGCTCATGCTTGAGCCTGCCGACTCCGGCGAATGTCTTTCCTACACCAAGGCAGCATACGCGCTGTCCGAGCAGTTCGACACCCCTGTCCTGCTCCGTCTGTCCACCCGCGTTTCCCACTCCCAGTCGCTGATCGAAGTCTCCGACAGAGAAGAGGTCGCGCTGAAGGATTACGAAAAGAATATTCCGAAATACGTCATGATGCCCGCAAATGCGCGCGGCCGTCATGTTGTGGTTGAAGACCGCATTGCGGCGCTGACCGCGTTTGCGGAAACAACCGACCTCAACACGGTCACCATGACCGACAAGACCGTCGGCGGCAAAAAGATCGGTGTCATCACGGCAGGTGTCTCCGATATGTACGCACACGAAGCACTCGGCGACAGCGTCAGCTACTGCAAGCTCGGTATGGTTTATCCGCTGCCTGTTGATCTGCTCCGGAATTTCGCCGCACAGTGCGATGAAGTTTACGTCATCGAAGAGCTCGACCCGGTCATCGAAAACCACTGCAAGGCACTCGGCCTGAATGTTCACGGCAAGGATGTCTTCACGCTGATCGGCGAATATACGCCCGCGATGATTGCCAAGGCTGTGCTCGGTGAAGAAATGCCCGAACACGCATCCATTGATGCGATCCCCGGCAGACCGCCTGTCATGTGTGCAGGCTGTCCGCACAGAGGTACGTTCTATGTCCTCAAGAAGCTCGGTCTGACCGTTTCCGGCGACATCGGCTGCTACACCCTCGGCGCAGTCGCTCCGCTTGCTTCCGTTGACACAACCATCTGCATGGGTGCGTCCGTTTCTGCGGCACTCGGTATGGCAAAGGCACGCGGCGATGACTTCGCAAAGAAGCTCGTTTCCGTCATCGGTGACTCCACGTTCATGCACTCCGGCATCACAGGTCTGATCGATATCGTCTACAACAAGGGCATCAACACCGTTATCATTCTCGATAACTCCATCACCGGCATGACCGGTCATCAGGATAACCCCACCACCGGCAAGACCATCCGCGGTGAAGCAACCCGTCAGGTCGACCTCGAAGCACTCTGCCACGCCTGCGGCATCGACTGGGTCAAGGTTGCCGATCCGTTTGACACCAAGACCTTTGAAGCCGTTGTCAAAGAGGCATGCGCACTGGAAGCACCGGCTGTCGTCATCGCACAGCGTCCGTGTGCTCTGCTCAAGACCGTCAAGTATACCGGTCACTGTGAGATTTCCGATGACTGCCGCAAGTGCGGTATGTGCCTGAAACTCGGCTGTCCCGCCATCTCCAAGCGCGAGGACGGTACGATTGTCATCGACGAGAACCAGTGCAACGGCTGCGGTCTGTGCGTCGGCGTCTGCCCGTTCCATGCAATCAAGAAGATCGAAGACTAAGGAGGAACGACGAAAATGAAAACCACTACCAATATCATGATCGTCGGCGTCGGCGGTCAGGGCACCCTGCTTGCCAGCCGTATTCTCGGCAACGCCCTCATCCGTGAAGGCTATGATGTCAAGGTCTCCGAGGTTCACGGCATGAGCCAGCGCGGCGGCTCCGTTGTCACCTATGTCAAGTACGGCGACAAGGTCTGGTCCCCCATCATCGGTGAGGGTGAAGCGGACATCATCCTCGCATTTGAGCAGCTCGAAGCATACCGCGCTCTGCCCTATCTGAAAAAGGGCGGCGTGGTTGTCACCGGTACCCAGTGCATCGACCCGATGCCCGTCATCACCGGCGCTGCAAAGTATCCGGAAAACCTCTGCGAAAAGATCGCCGCACAGGCTGATCTGATTTCCGCCGATGCCATCGGTATGGCAAGAGAAGCCGGCACCATCAAGGCGGCGAACGTCGTTCTGATCGGCATCCTCGCACGCCGCACGAACATTCCCTACGAAACCTGGATCGAAGTTCTCAAGACCACCGTTCCGCCGAAGTTCCTCGATGTCAACTTAAAAGCCTTTGACATGGGCTGGAACCACCAGTAATTTGGAGGATCAATACCATGGAATTCCAATTTTCCGATAAACTCCGCGAGATGAAGCCCTCGGCGATCCGTGAGATCTTCAAGAGTCTCGGTACGCCCGGCGCGATCTCCTTTGCGGGCGGCAATCCCGCACCGGAATCTTTCCCTGTGGACAAGATTGCGGAAATCTCCGCTGATATTTTCAAGAACAACGCCGCAGCAGCCCTGCAGTATTCCACGACGGAAGGCTACCCGAAACTGCGTGAGCTGGTTGCTGAACGCGTCAAGACCAAGTTCTCCGTCGGACGCGATTTTGACTCGACGATCATCACCTCCGGCGGTCAGCAGGGCATCGAGCTTGCCTGCAAGGTGCTGTGCAACGAGGGTGACACGGTCATCGCGGAAAACCCCAGCTTCATCGGTGCGCTGAATGCATTCCGTTCGCTCGGTGCAAACCTGGTCGGCGTCGACATGGAAGATGACGGCATCAATCTTGCCGCACTGGAAGAAACGCTGAAGAACACACCGAACGCAAAGCTGCTGTATCTGATCCCGACATTCCACAATCCGTGCGGCACCTGCATGTCGTATGAAAAGCGCGTCGCGGTTCTCGCACTTGCAAAGAAGTACGATGTCATCATCATCGAGGACAACCCCTATGGCGAGCTGCGTTTTGCCGGCGAAGAAATCCCGACGATCAAGAGCATGGACGATGAAGGCCGTGTTGTTTACTGCGGCTCCTTCTCCAAGATTCTGTCCGCAGGTATGCGTGTCGGCTTCCTGTGCGCGCACGAAGACCTCGTTGCAAAGATCGTCGTCGCAAAGCAGGTTGAGGACGTTCATACGAACATCTTCTTCCAGATGATCTGTGCGGAATTCATGACCCGCTACAACATGGACGAGCACGTCGAAACGATCCGTGCACTGTATCGCCGCAAGGCAAACCGGATGCTCGATGCACTCGACCGCGACATGCCCGACTGCGTCAAGTATGCGCGTCCCGAGGGCGGTCTGTTCCTCTGGTGCACGCTGCCCGAGCACATCGATGTTGCTGAATTCATCAACCGCGCAAAGGAACAGCTTGTGTTCGTTGTCACCGGCAAGGCATTCAACTGCGACGAAAATGCGGGTACGCACTCGTTCCGTCTGAATTACTCGATGCCCAGCGATGAAAATATTGACAAGGGTATCAAGATCCTCGGCGATATTATTAAGGATATGATGTAAACAATTTCAGAGAAGCATTCTGCGGGATGCTTCTCTTTTTTAACAGTTTATTCACGGAATTTTCAGGGGATTTTCATTGAAAAGCGGCGGATTTGCATGGTATAATGTAGAAAAAGGAGGTCAACAGCCATGAAAATCATGCTTTTATCCATACTTCTCCTCATTTCACTGACATCCTGTACAGCTGAGCAGACCCCCGAACTTTTATCCGATGACATTAAACTGCCGCCGCAGACAACCGAAGTCACAGAAGCGACCGAAACCGCCGAACGCGCCGAAACATCCGCTGTGATGTCGGAAATCACGGAAGCCCCTGCAGAACCGACACCGGTTGAAATCCCCGACGGTGAATATGTATATCTGTATTTGAAAGAGGATGTCGGATGGGAATGTACCGCCGAAATTCCGCACATCAACATCTCCCCGGAACTGGATGCCATGATAAACGCAGACATTGACCATCTGTTTACCTCCCGTA
Source organism: Clostridia bacterium (assembly GCA_017455975.1). Classification (GTDB taxonomy): domain Bacteria; phylum Bacillota; class Clostridia; order Oscillospirales; family CAG-272; genus RGIG3925. Next base: position 12,439 of record JAFTLK010000265.1, read on the forward strand.
TTCCGAATGCACGAAACGGTGCCTTTGGCGCCTACCGCGTACAATTTGAATATTCCGTCACCGACGGTCTGTTCTCACTTCTTGTATGGTCGGGAGAAGGCACCTCACCGGGAAGCCCATCCTATCCGTATACGGTCACCGTGGATCTGGAAACAAAGCAAATTCTGACCGTCCATACCGTTCTTGCAAAATACGGATACGATTATATTTCTGTGATGGATGAAATCGATACGCAATCCACGTTTTGGAGCGCGGGAAATGTGGATACCAACAGCCCGGACTATGACTATTTTGATATACAGATGTATGATTTCTCCGGCGGTATGTTTTATATCGACACCGAAGGACATATCAATCTTGTCGGAAAATCGTATTCGACGCATTTGGGAGAAAATCGGTCGTTTGAAACATATCGATATCCTGTATGCTACGATCTGCATGATAAAACCATACTTGCGTTGATGTAATAAAGGAGCTGCTGTATGAAAACTGACAATATCAAGCATCTTGTTATTCTGATCTCGGTACTGCTTGCCATCCTGATTGTGCCGTTTCTTTTGGCATGGTCAAAGAGCCTATGGGATTATCACATGAATTATATCACAGAAGATGCTCTCGCCGATTATGCCTTGGAATATCTTGAAAACGATTCCGCCGTTTGTCTGGGAACCTCGTCCGCAGACGGTCATATTGTGACGTGGTGGGATACTGGAAAACCCGTTGATCCTGTCCGCGTATTGAATTTCAAAAAGGTAAAGGATAAATACCATTTATACGATGACGAAGATTCCCCAATTAAAAATGATCAAGGCATTTACACCTATTACTTCATAGACAACTGCATCATTCTGATCACAACCTCGGAATGTAAGGAAATTACCTATATTGTTGATGCGACAAAATACAGGGTTTCCGTTGATACTGTGCCGTTTGTTCACTGCGCCGATATTCCGCAGGAATTACAATTTCATATGTCCGACGATACGGAATGATACTCCGCACCATATCGTCACATCTGCCTGTCACCCTTTCCTGACAGGCAGATTTTTTATTTTCACAATATCCCCGAACACTTTGTAACATTATCAAAAACACACGCTTTTTTGCGCAAAATTCCTTGCAGATGAAAGATTTTCGTGGTATAATAAGAGCGCAAACAAATATTTGATTTTCATGATGCAGGAGGCTGACATGGCAAAAAAACAGGAAAAACCGAATACCCCGCCGCGTGACGGGAAATTCCATCTCGTCTCCGATTATACCCCGACGGGCGATCAGCCGCAGGCGATTGATCTGCTCTGTGCTGGTCTTGACGCGGGCATGAAAAATCAGACGCTGCTCGGCGTTACCGGCTCGGGCAAAACGTTCACGATGGCAAACGTCATCGCACGGATGAACCGTCCGACGCTTGTCCTTGCGCACAACAAAACACTGGCGGCACAGCTCTGCTCGGAATTCCGCGAATTTTTCCCGCATAACGCGGTTGAATACTTTGTTTCTTATTACGAATACTACCAGCCGGAGGCATACATCCCCGGCAAGGATATGTACATCGAGAAAGACTCGATGATCAACGATGAGATCGATATGCTCCGTCACTCGGCGACCTCGTCTCTGCTGGAGCGGCGGGATGTCATCATCGTGTCCTCGGTATCCTGCATTTACTCGCTCGGTGATCCGCAGGAGTACAAAAATCAGCTGCTCGGCGTCCGCCCGGGACTGCAGATGGAGCGCGACGAATTCATTGAACGGCTCATCCGTATCAGTTACGACCGCAATGACTTTGCATTCACGCGTGACAAGTTCCGCGTGCGCGGCGATACGGTCGATGTGTTCCCGGCATCGATGCATGACAAGGCTGTC
>JAFTLK010000266.1 GCA_017455975.1 Clostridia bacterium
ATAACGGCTTTCACGGATCTTTTTGCGGACGGTCTCAATACCGAGGTAGAGAATCAGAACGCCGGCAATCGTCCATGCTGTGACGGGGATCCAGGTGCTCTGCGTGCTCTCAATTTTGAGCTGCGACCAAAGTTCATTCTGCACCGACAGCATCGTGTCGTTCAGTGTGTGGTAGTAGGAGGTGGGGACCTTGTCTTCCTCCTCCGGATACATCAGCGCCATGGCGTCGGGATGCACCTCGGAGAGCACTTCGATGTACTCCTCGTTTTCACGGACCAGCAGGTGTGGAGAGCCGTAATAGGTGTATTCCGCATTGGCAACTGCCGCTTCCTCGGAGCACAGGAAGTTGATATACAGCTCGGCAAGTTCCTTGTTGCGCGCACAGGTCGGGATGCATATCGCGTCGACGTACTCATTCGTTCCCTCGACCGGGTAATAGAAGCCAAGCATATCGTTGGATTCGTACATGGTGAGGAAGTCGCCTGCATAATATGCGGCAACCGCAGCAGAACCGTTCTTCATCTTGTTGAAGATTTCATCCATGACATAGCTCTGCACCAAAGGCTTCTGCTGCTGGAGCTTTGCAAGCGCCGCTTCCCATTGTGCGGTGTCTTCGGTGTTGACATCGATGCCCTGCCAGTACATTGCCGTACCGAAGGCGTCTCGCGGGTTGTTGAACTGCAGAATCTTTCCTTTGTAGGCTTCGTTCCACATCAGATCCCACGAACCGACATCTTCCTCCGAGACAATACCGGAATTATAGATGACACCGACCATACCGAACATATACGGAATGGAATACGTGTTATCGGGATCATAGTAGAGATTCTTATAGTTTTCGTCGATATACTGATAGTTGGGGATGTTTTCGTAATTCAGCGGCAGGAGCAGATCTTCGCTGATCAGACGCTGGATCATATAGTCCGAGGGGAAAATGACGTCGTAGGATGCCGCACCCGAGCGGAGCTTGTTGTACATATCCTCATTGGAGGCATACGTTGTGTAGTTGACCTCGACGGAGAAGCCGTATTCGTCGGCGAAGTTTTCCTCGAAATATTCCTCGAACATCGCGTTGACATCGGCACAGCCCTCGGAGCCGTCGGAAATGTACTGTCCCCAGTTGTAGACGTTCAGCGTGACAGTGCCGCCATCCTCGCCGCAGGAGCAGAGCAAAAACAGGGAGAGGAACAGGGTCAGGAGCAGAAGTGCATGTTTCATGGGCATTGTGCTCCTTTCAGTTCCTGGAGGCTGCTTTTTTGGAGGCAGCCTTGGCAATCATTTTTTCATGGCGGCGGCGGTCGATGTCATCCTTGTTTCCGGAGAAATTGGAGAGGATCAGGAGCACTGTGATGGCGATGATCATCAGCGTGGAAAGGGCATAGATGTCCGGCTTGACTTCCTTCTTGGTCATCGAGTAGATGAGCAGCGGCAATGTCTGGAAATCGTTGCCGTTGGTGAAGTAGCTAATGACGAAGTCGTCCAGCGACATCGTGAACGCCAGAATCGCACCGGACAGAATACCGGGCATAATCATCGGCAGCTCGACCTTGAAAAAGGACTGCACCGGTGTGCACCCGAGATCCAGCGCCGCCTCGGGAATGGATTTGTCCATGGCCTTTACACGCGGCAGAACGGAGAGGATGACATACGGCAGACAGAAAGTGACATGCGAGATCAGCATCGTCCAGAAGGACAGCTTATCGGCAAGACCGACGAAGGTGCCGATGGCGACGAAGAGCAGCATCATCGAGATACCCGTGACGATATCGGGATTCATCATCGGAATGTTCGTGACGCTGGTGATGGCGGTGCGCAGAACATTGCTTTTCATCTTGACCATACCGACAGCGGCGGCTGTGCCGATGACCGTGGAAATGACCGCGGTGCTGACGGCAAGGATCAGTGTATTTTTGAGTGCGGTGAATGTTTCCGGGCTGTTGAACAGCTCACGGTACCAGTACAGCGAAAAACCGTCAAAGGCGCCGGTGTTGCTGGTCTTGTTGAACGAGAAGAGCATCAGCACCAGAATCGGGATGTACAGGAGCATGAACACCACCGCAATATAGATCTTGGAAAAATATTTCATGAGGGATCGCGTCGTTCCTTTCGTTTGAAATGATCGTGGCAGGTCTGTCAGCGCTTCAGACGTCCGGTGTTTTCCTCACCGTCGGAGAAGCGGTTCATGACCGCAAGTGAGAGGAGAATGAGCAGCATCATGACAAGCGAGATCGCCGCGCCGATGTTGTAAGTGGAGTAGCTCTGGAACTGGCGTTCAATGGTATCACCGATCAGCTCAAAGGTACCGCCGCCGAGCTTCTGGGAGATATAGAAGGTCGAGATGGACGGAACGAAAACCATCGTGATGCCGGAGACAATGCCGGACTTGGACAGCGGGAGAATGACGCGCGTCATGACCTGCGCATTGCTGCAGCCGAGGTCGCTTGCCGCCTCCAGCAGCCGACGGTCGATCTTCTCGATTGCTGTGTAGATCGGGAGCACCATGTACGGGAAGAAGTCATAAACGATACCGAAGATGACCGCGCCCTTGGTACCGACGATGTGAACCGGTGCAAGATCGAGGGCGGTCAAAATCGAGTTGAGAAAACCGCCGTCGTCGAGAATGGCCATCATGGAATAGGTACGGATGAGCAGGTTTGTCCACATCGGCAGCATCAGCAGGATCATATAGATCTTCTTCTGCCGTTCGGTGGAGCGCGCAATGAAGTATGCCAGAGGATAGCCGATCAGAAAACAGCAGAAGGTCGCGATGATCGACATTTCAATGGAGGTACGGAAGATGTCAGCATATTCCGACAGGCCGAGGATATTGTCAAAGGTGAAGCCGCCCTCGGGAGAGGTGAATGTGTAATACAGCACAAACAGCAGCGGTGCGATGATGAACAGCACGCTCCATACGATGTGCGGCGCGGCGATGAGTGTGCCGCGGAGGGATCTGTTTTTCATGGGCGCTTACTCCTCTTCGACCGTGTCCGCATCGGACAGGCTGTCAAGCTCGTCGGAGAAGGACGAATAGTCTCCGTACTTGCCGGAGTACTCGGACTTTTTCATGATGTGGATGGCATCGGGATCAATGGAGATGCCGACGCGCTCGTTCTGGTCGACAAAATCCGTGGACTGGATCATCCACTTGAAGCCGCCGATATCGACGATAAATTCATAATGTACACCCTTGAACGTGACCGAAGTGACAGTACCGGTCAGCATGCCCTTTTCCGGCGCGACAAAGTCGACGTCCTCGGGACGAACAACGACATCAACCGCTTCGTTCTTTTCAAAGCCGCCGTCGACACAGACAAATTCCTTGCCGGAGAAGCGGACACGGCCGTCCTCCAGCATGATACCGTCGACGATATTGGATTCACCGATGAAGTCCGCGACAAACGCGTTGACCGGTTCGTTGTAGATATCGATGGGCGTACCGACCTGCTGGATTTTGCCGTCTGCCATGACAACGACGGTGTCGGACATGGTCAGCGCTTCCTCCTGGTCATGGGTGACATAGATGAAGGTGATGCCGGTGCGCTGCTGAATGTTCTTCAGTTCGTTCTGCATGTCCTTGCGCAGCTTTAAGTCGAGTGCGCCAAGCGGCTCGTCGAGCAGAAGCACGCGCGGGTGGCTGATCAGCGCACGCGCAATGGCAACACGCTGCTGCTGACCGCCGGACAGATAGTTGACATTCTTATGCTCAAAGCCGCGCAGAGCGACCATATCGAGCATTTCGCGGACGCGGCGGATGATCTCATCCTCCGGGACCTTTTTCAGGCGCAGCGCAAACGCAATGTTCTCAAAGACATTGAGGTGCGGGAACAGCGCGTATTTCTGGAAGACGGTGTTGACATTGCGGCGATATGCCGGGACATCGTTGATGCGCTTGCCGTCGAACAGACACTCACCGGAGTCGGGGGTTTCAAAGCCGCCGATGATGCGCAGAGTGGTCGTCTTGCCGCATCCGGAGGGGCCGAGGATGGTGATGAATTCCTTGTCATATATGTCCAGATCAATGTTGTCCAGGATTCGTTCGCCGTCGAACTCCTTGATAATGTTGTGAAGCTCAATGATCTTCTGCATGGTGGATATGCCTCCGTGAAAATAAAAAATCGGTGCTGTGCATAGGCGGAGGGGGAGCCTTGGGCACAACACCGGGAAAAGGGCTTATTCGGATGGTTTGGGCGTACGATCTGCGGGCGGGAGAATCCTCCGACCGATGCGCGCAGCATGCACGTAAATCGCTTGAATTCCATACGATGGTATCAGAGTCTATATAGTCACGGTTCTCTCGGATGAAGCAAGGGTGTACTTTTACTACTCTTATTGACCTTTTCACAAGTTTGTTGCGCCGACGGCGATCCGCCGCACAAAAATGGCAGCATGTCCGGTTGCCCGGCCATGTACCCCGGTTATAAAGTAACCAACTCATAAAATGTTCGCCCGGGAATACCCCCGGCAATCAATAAAAAAGCAACAGAAGTTGCCGCAGATTTGGAAAATCGGCATTCGACCGGCTGTCCGTATGGCGTTTGCTCCCGTTTTATGCGCACTGGCGGCGCAAGTATGATTGGTGGGCGGGAGCGGTCGAAATATCTTGCTTTGGAAAGAGAACTCGACGGTGCAGACCGTGCACTTATGGAAAACTTCCCAAGTTCTTGACGATTAAAGTATATCACATCCGACAGAAAATGTCAAGATTCTGCGG
>JAFTLK010000267.1 GCA_017455975.1 Clostridia bacterium
ACCTCGTCGGTACGTTCTGCATGATGCTGTACACCAATGTCTGGCTGACCGTCATCACAATCGTATTTATTCCGATCTTTGCCAAGGGCGGCGGTGCCATCGCCAAGCTGTCCACGAAGTACTATTCCGGTCAGCAGGCGGCACTCGGTGCGGTCAACGGCTACATCGAGGAATCTGTCTCCGGACAGAAGGTCGTCAAGGTCTTCAATCATGAGGACATCTGCGTTGAGGAGTTTACCGCGCTGAACAACGATATGCGCGACAAGCAGTTCCGTGCACAGTTCTGGGGCGGTGTTATGGGTCCGATCATGGGCAACACCTCACAGATCTCCTACGCGCTGACGGCCGGTATCGGCGGTCTTCTGTGTCTTGCAGGACGCTTTGACGTCGGCGGTCTTGTCGTCTTTGTCAATTATTCCCGCCAGTTCTCGATGCCGATCAACATGATCTCCCAGCAGATGGCGACGATCTTCTCCGCGCTTGCCTGTGCGGAACGTGTCTTCACCGTCATGGATCAGACACCGGAAGAGCCTGACCGCGCGGGCGCACAGATCATGCCCGCGGATACGCCCGGCCGTGTCGAGCTTGAACACGTCACCTTCGGCTACAATCCCGACAAGGTCGTTCTGCGTGATATCACGCTCACGGCGGAACCCGGACAGAAGATCGCGTTCGTCGGCTCCACCGGTGCCGGCAAAACCACGGTCACCAACCTGCTCAACCGCTTTTACGACATTCAGGAGGGCGAAATCCGCATCGACGGTGTCTCCATCCGCGACTACACACGGGATTCCCTGCGCGGCGGTATTGCGATGGTTCTGCAGGACACGCACCTGTTCACGGGTACGGTCATGGAGAACATCCGCTACGGCCGTCCCGATGCGACCGATGATGAGGTTGTCGCGGCAGCCAAGACGGCATCGGCGCACTCGTTCATCATGCGTCTGTCCGACGGCTACCAGACGATGCTGGAGGGCGACGGCGCGAACCTGTCACAGGGCCAGCGTCAGCTTCTGAACATCGCCCGTGCTGCAATCTCCAAAGCACCGATCCTCGTTCTGGACGAAGCGACCTCGTCCGTCGACACCCGTACCGAGCGTCACATCGAGCACGGACTGGCACGTCTGATGAAGAACCGCACGACGTTCGTCATCGCACACCGCCTGTCCACCGTCCGCAACTCCGATGCCATTATGGTACTGGAACGCGGCGAGATCATCGAGCGCGGCTCCCACGACGAGCTGCTGGCACTTGGCGGTCGGTATTACGAGCTGTATACCGGGGTCAAGGAGCTGGATTAAACCACACCATTTCGTTTGGTACAATCAATATACACCGTTCGGAACAATATGTCCGGGCGGTGTTTTGTATCTTCACGACATTTTTTCAACCCACGGTTAATCATTGGTTTCCTTTTGTTCCCTTTACAAATCCATATTTTATGCTATAATAGAAGCAGAAGCAGACGTCGGCTTACTCTTACGAAATCGGAGAAATCAATATGGAAATGAGAATCGGAGCAAATATCAAGCGTTTGCGTACCGCAAAAAACATCACGCAGGAGCAGCTTTCCGCGGCAATGAATGTCACCTGTGCGGCGGTCAGCAAATGGGAACGCGGCGAAACGTATCCGGACATCACACTGCTGCAGTCGCTGGCTTACTTTTTCGGTGTCACGCTGGATGAGCTGATGGGATACGATGAAGAAAAAATCCAAGCGGAAATTGAGGATGTGATCGCCCTCTATCGGCAGCATTGGCTGAGTGACTATGCCAAAGCACGCGAAATCATCGTCCGGGCGTATCACGATTATCCCAATGACTACCGCATCATGCACTATTATATGTGGAACATCGGCGGCGACATGGCAGACAACGATCCTGCCGTCCTGATCGCACACAAGGAGGAATTTCTCTCCATCTGTTCAAAAATTCTGGATGGCTGTACCGATGAAAATCTGCGGCACAGCGCATGGAATATGCGTGCAAAAATCCTCCATGCGGAAGGGAAAACAGACGAAGCACTGGAAATTTACAGAACCAAATTCCCCGACTGGTTCTCCACATGGGGACAGAAAACGGAGCAGCTGTTTGCCAAGGATACCGAGGAATACTACTTCCATGTGCAGAAGAACATGTATGAATTAGCAGATTTTGCGGCTGACAAATTCGGCAGAACCGTCTTTTTTGATCAGAGCCGTTCCATGCAGGAAAAGACCGATCATGCCCTGCACTGCGGGGATCTGCTTCTGAACGCCTATGAGGAAACCGGGGAAGCCTTCTTTCTGATGCTTGCAGAATCGTTCCTTGGAAGAATGGAAAACGATCTTTCCTATCGCGGCGGCACCTATGAACAGGTCACCGCGCTGATGGATCAGAATCTGTTCGCAAAGCAGAAAACACAGGCATTGCGGGCAGGAAACGATGCCCTTGACCATGCCTTTGACCGCTACGCTCACGGCGCGCGCGAGGATCTGTTCCGGTTCAACCTGGATTATCGCATCCATGCTGCCGGCGGAAGACGCGCGGAGCTGCTGCAGAATCCCGATTACAAAGCGGTTTTGGAGAAATACAAAACATAATCACATGACAAAAACACCACGGAACGCAAATTCCGTGGTGTTCATCATTTTGTTTTGAATATGTATCAGCCAATCAGACCTTTAACAACCTCAGCCGCCGCCGCGTTGTCCTCGGAAATCACATAGACAACGGTGCAGCCCTTGACTGCAATAACAGGCTTATCGAGCTTCGGCACCTGAGCGGGTGCGTAATCGGTGTACTGACCGATCTGATATTCGACATAGGCATTCAGCTTATCAACAAGTGCCTTTGCATCATCCTCCGTCTTGGTTTCAAACACGAGCACTTCCTCGGGTGTGATTCCGGCAGGAACATAAGCGGCATAAGAAACGAAACTGTCAACGGCAAAGCCATACAGATGATTTTTCAGATACGCATCGTTTGCCATCAGCTCCTCGGAAAAAGCGCAGGAGGAGGCCAGCGTCTGTGCCAGCGTCGGGACATCGATCGGCTGCACCTCGGTCACAGCGGCAGTATCGGAGGTGTTTGCGGCAGTATCGGTGGTGTCGGTCACAGCGGGATCACCGCCGCAGGAAACAGCGGTCAGTGCAATGGCAGTCAGCAGCGCCGCTGCGGTCAGCTTCAGTTTCATCATGGGAATTTTTCCTTTCGTTATTCGGTTGGTCAAGAAAAGCGATTCTCTCACATTGAGCGGAATCGCTTTCCGTGTTATTCTGTGATTGTTTCGGTCTGATAGAACAGCGCGGGATCGACATCCTCGACCGTATGCGTACGGAGGTACTCTGCCCAGCGGCGGATGAGAGCCGCATTCAGATGAATGCCGTCTGTCGTTGCATCGGCAGGCAGGCTGCCGGTCTCATCGGCCAGCACCTCGCCGGGGTTCAGATATACAACCGACTTGCGTGCGGCAAGTGCGGACAGCTTTTCGTTGTAATCGGCGATCCGTGCATTGGTGAAATACTCGGACGCATCCTCCGTGCTCGCGGCGTAAACCGCCTCGTTCATCGGAAGCAGCCCCTGCACATAGATCACGGCATCCGGGCGGACGCTCAGCAGCAGGTCGATCAGCGTTTCGTAATAGTCGATAAAGGCAGAGCTGCTCGGCCAGCCAAGCTCATTGACACCGAACATCAGATAGACGCGGCGGAAATCACCGTCACGCACCACCGCTTCCGCGGTCGTCACCGTCTTTCCGGTTCCGTCCGGGGATAAGAACATCGGCTTTTCAAAGAACTGCTTGACCGACATACCGATGTTGGCATAATATTTGGTATCGATCACACCGACCTTCTGCATACCGACGACAAGCGAGTTGCCGATGAACAGCGTGTCCTCTGAATAATAGATATCTTCCGCGCGATCGGATTTCTCCGGCGTACCGGATTTTGTCTTTGCGGTCATCGCGGCAATGGGCGCGCCGTACAGCAGCGGATTGCCGTCGTCATCAAAGGTGATCGCATTGCCGGTCCAGCCCTCGGGGGCTTCCAGTGACGGACGCTCATAAACGATCTCGGATGGCTCTGTTTGCACAGGCTCCGGCGGGAACAGTGCAAGCACATCCGCCTCGATCAGTGATTCTTCTGTATGCATCATGATCCCCGGCGCTTCGGGAATCTGTGCCGCGCAGGAACGCGGACCGGAAGCCGTCTCCTCGTCCAGTGCGTAAGAGGTCACACCGCCGAACTGCAGCTGTGTGGATGAGACGATCAGCATGCACGCACCGCAGCCTGTGATCGCTGTTTTGATAAGACGCACCAGCGCCTGCATACCTTTGCTGCGCCGGGATATCGCATCTAATTTATTCATACTGTTGTCTCTCAGACTGCTCGGGCGGCCGCACCGCATCGTACAAAAAAAGCGGCATATCCGATACGATCCGCGGGATGACCGTACCGTGATATCCCATCCAACAAAAAAGTCGACGGAAACCGTACCTGCCTCCGCGCCGCCAAGTGCGGAGTACAGCGTTATACAGACCCAATCGATCACTTTGTGTGTAACGATTACATATTACCGTACATCGTTTCACAAAAGGAGGTGACATCTGCCGTGGAAGCACTTCGGAAAACGATCGGCACACCGTAAGCGGCATGTCGAATCTTAACTTTCCGCGTTTCTTCCGCATGGCAATATTATATCACAGAAATTCCCACAAATCAACCTTATTTCCGAATTTTTTTGACTTTTTTTCAAAAATTTTTCCGGCATCCGACAAAATTTTACAAGCCGCAAAAAGGTTAAGAAACGTCTGTTTCCAAAAACCGTGAATCGTTTCACGGTTTTTCGGTAAATCGTTACACCAGAGGCGAACAAAACGACAGCGCGCACAGCCGGTATGAGCCGTGCGCGCCGGGGGACTCAAGTCCTCGGAATATGGAACAGCCGCCGGATGACGGGGACGAGTGCCCGCGGGGACTTCACAACAACGACCTTCATGAAACGACGCATCCTTTCCCTCGGTTTTGCGGCCGGGGTGCACATACACCGCCGCATTCCCATGGTATGCCGTCTGCACGGGATATGTGCGGGACGGTACGCCTCATGTGTGTCCGTTATCTGTCCCCTCACCGCTTCCCGACTGCATGAGCGCACCGGCCCCTGCGGTCGAAGCTGCGGCTGCAGCCGGGAGACCCGCATCCTCCTCGCGCATCCTCCCGCGCTGACCGGCATGGGCACGGTCACCGCCAAGCCCGATGGAAACGGAGATTGCCTCATTGACGCGCCGCATGATGCTGTCGTCCAGATGCCCCATCTTCTCACGCAGCCGTCGCTTGTCGATGGTTCGGATCTGTTCCAATAAAATGACGGAATCCTTTGCAAGACCGAAGCGATCGGCGTACACATCAATGTGCGTCGGCAGCTTTGCCTTTGTCAGCTGGCTGGTGATCGCGGCGGCAATCACAGTCGGGCTGTATCGGTTTCCGACATCGTTCTGAATAATCAAGACCGGTCTGAGTCCGCCCTGCTCGGAACCGACCACAGGGCTCAGATCGGCATAAAAAATATCACCGCGTCTGATCTGCACGGAAATTCACACTCCTGCTTCTTTTCTGCTCTCCCGGGGATACGCATCTGCACCGTCTGTGCAGTCTCTCCCCCGCTCAAAAAGTATTTCCCTTCCGCACCGCTTTCATGCAGCGACGGCAGAAAATGCCATACGGGACAGAGCTGTGTCCGCTCCCCGCTTTCATTGTATGCCTTATCCCGCCCCGATGATTCAGATACATAAAAAAAAGCGGCGTGCATACGGCTCAATACCGTACACACGCCGCCCTGTGGATTTCAGAAAATATCGTCACACAGAAGCTCTGTGAAATCGTAAATATACCGATCGCACACCGCACGCATCAGCTCCGGGTTGACACAGTGCGCATCATACACACCAACCGTGAAAAAACCGCCTGCGAGTGCACCGCGCACACCGGGCAGAATGTCCTCAAACACGGCACAGTCACAGACCTCATAACCGAGCTTTTCCGCAGCACGCAGGTAAATATCCGGATTGCCTTTTCCGCGCGAAACCTCGGAAATCTCCGTAATCGAGGAAAACCAATCGGCGATGCCGAGTCTGCGCAGTGCCGGAAGATAGAACACCGCCTGTGATGCGGTCGCCGCGGCGAAGGGGATCCCGCGTCTGCGCAGTGAGGTCAGATAGTCGCGCACACCGTACTTCAGCCCGACACGGTTGGCATACGCATCAACGGCAAGCGCATGCCACTCCGCCATAATCGCCTCCTCATCCTCGGGAAGCGCAAAGCGGTTTTTCGTATACTCCGCGGCGGCAGGAAAGCCCATCGGGGAAATGGCGGCGGCATAATCGTCGGGCAGTACAATGCCGCGCCGCGCCAGAAACACGCGGTCCACCTCCAGCCATACGTCCATGGAGTCAAGCAGCGTTCCGTCGAGGTCAAAGATCGCGGCCTTCTTTTTCCGAAGCAGTGTACTCATAACGGCTTCACCACCAGCAGCAGTCCCTGCTCTACCGTAACGCGGGCGCATTCACCCGGCAGGAATTCATTGGATATGCCCAGCGCCACATGCGGCTGCAGGGTCTGCTCACAAAGCGAATACTTCAGATGCTCCAGCGTCACGCCGCGGGCATCCCCGCCCCATGCGGCAAGCGACAGATAGCCCCGTGCCGTGTCGGGAAAGGTCAGCGTACCATTCTCGAGTGCTGTGATGTATGAGGAATGTGTGCCGTCCTGTGTCTGCTCAAAGGCGTACCCCACCGCTCCTGCATGCGCGAGGAATGCAAGTGTCTGCAGCGTACCGACCGTGTGGTCAAACCGACCGCCGAACATGCCGAACAAAAGGAATTTCCCAAAGCCCTGCTCCAGCCCATACCGGACGGCAAGCATCGTGTCGGTGTCGTCCTTGATCGGGCTGTAGCGTTTTGTTTCCGTACCGATGACGGTGTCCTCAGGCAGAGAATCAAGGTCCCCCATCAAAAGGTCACACCGTATGCCGGCCGCCTGCAGGTATCGGTATCCTCCGTCTGCCGCGATGATAAGATCCCCGTCCTCCGGTGCAATAACAAAGTCACCGGGCTCACCCGCACCGACGATGATACAGGCAGGCGCTCCGTCGGAAAACTGCGTCGGCAGAGATGAAAAAAATCGTTTCATTTTTTCGGCTTTCCCTCCATAAACACGCTTGCCTCCATGTCCGCCGTATGCAGAGCAAACGCAAGCGGGAACTTTTCAAACGCATCGCTGACGAGCCGTACCTCCTCTGTTCCGGAAAAGCCCATATGGAATCGGATGGCAAATGCTTCCTCCCGCGTCAGGCGCAGAAAACCGGACAGAATATAAACGGACTTCTCGCCGTGTCCGTAAGGAAGCGCGTCTTCGTATTCGTAGGACGGTACCTTCTGCCAGACGCCGTGCTCGTCCTTGACATTGCGGAACGACGGCTTGTAGCAGTTGATCTTGCACACATCGTGCAGAAGTGCGGCAATCGCAAGCGTCTCCTCGGAGCAGGAGAGCCCGTAAAGCTCACGTACCCGGCCGCGGTGCATATAGTCGCACAGGCAGTCATAGACATTGAGTGAATGCTCGCAGAGCCCTCCCTCATACGCCCCGTGAAAGCGCGTCGATGCGGGGGCTGTGAAAAAGTCGCAGCCGGGCGAGGACAGATAGTCCAGCAGTTTGTCGGCGCCCTCTCTCTTGATCTTATCGGTATAAACAGCATAAAACCGTTCCTTTGCGGTCATGGCAGAAAAAACCTCCTCCGTATTTCAACTACCATTATTATAACGGAAAACCGCCCGCTTGTCAAGTCTCCCCACCGTCCGCACGCACCGATTTTCGGATACCCGAATACAATGATGACGAGCCCCGTCTGCAGGCAGTTCACCGGACGGGGCATTTCAGAGAAAACGAGGACTTGATGCAATGACAACACAACCCACCCCCGCATCCCCGCCGGCCAAGCTCGCACTGCTGGGCGGCGATCTGCGGCAGATGGTCACCGCAAAAACCCTTGCCGCCGAGGGCTATGAGGTCGCGGTGTTCGCCATGGATACCTATTCGGGCGATTGGGGCGGCGTGACCCGAGCGGCGGATCTTGCGTCTGCCGTCGGCGGTGCCGATCTCGTCGTACTCCCTCTGCCCGTTACGCAGGACGATGAACGCCTGCATTGCCCGCTGACCCGCCGCACCGTACTGCTGTCCGAGGTCTTTGATGCACTCACACCCGGTCAGCGTGTGGTCGGCGGCAAGATCAGCGCCCATGTCCGCGCACTTGCCGACAGCCACGGCATCCCCCTGTCCGACTATCTGCAGCGCGAGGAGCTCGCCGTCGCCAATGCCGTCCCGACGGCAGAGGGTGCGCTCGCCATCGCCATGGCAGAGGTTCCCTACACCATCCACGGCGCACGCTGTCTGGTTCTCGGCTACGGACGCGTAGCAAAAGCACTGGCAAAGACCCTCTCTGCCGTCGGTGCCGCCGTCACGGTTGCCGCCCGCAAGCCCGAGGACCTTGCATGGATCGATGCAAACGGGCATACACCGCTGTCCTTTGCCGATCTGACACCGGGGGATGCACCGCTTGCCTACGATATCGTCTTCAACACCGTACCGGAGCAGATCATCGGTGCCGATCTGCTGTCGCGTCTGCCAAATGATGTGCTGCTGCTCGACCTTGCCTCCACCCCCGGCGGCTTTGACCATGACTGGGCACGGGCGCACGGTTATCATGTGATCTGGGCACTGTCCCTGCCCGGGAAAACAGCCCCCGTCACCGCAGGACGCATCATCGGAGAAACCGTCCGCCGGATGCTGCAGGAAGGTGGAGGTACGCCATGATCGGATACGCACTCTGCGGCTCGTTCTGCACCCATGCACGTGCCGTGGACACTCTGCGGATCCTGCGCGCCCGCGGACATGACATTCAGCCGATCGTCTCGGAAATCGTCTATACAGCAGACACGCGCTTCGGGCGTGCGGCAGACCTTGTCGGCGAGCTTGAGGACATCTGCGGCAGAAAGACGATCCATTCCATTGTCGCCGCCGAGCCGCTCGGACCGAGGTCCCCGCTCGATCTGCTCATCATCGCGCCCTGCACCGGCAACACGCTAGCCAAAATGGCAAACGGCATCACCGACACATCGGTCACGATGGCTGCAAAGGCGCAGCTGCGTGCCGACCGTCCCGTTCTGATCGGTCTTGCTTCCAACGACGCGCTGTCGGCAAACCTGCAGAACATCGCCGCGCTCCATACCCGCCGCCACATCACATTTGCCCCAATGGCAATGGATGACAAAATCGGAAAGCCATATTCGCTCGTCTGCGATTTTTCCGCCATTCCAGACCTTGCGGAAGCGATCCTGCACGCACGCGGCATCGGTTAAAAAGAACGGCACACCCGTTGTGCGCATCGGCATTCCGGGTGTGCTGTGATTGATTTTTGATAATTTACAGAAGTGCTTCGATCTCCGCCTTTTCCTCATCGGTAAAGGTCAGGTTGTCGAGCGTTCCGAGGTTTTCCTTGATCTGGTCAGCGGACGACGCACCGGTCAGAACGGTGGTAACGGCGGGATTGGACAGACACCATGCAAGCGCCATCTGCGACAGTTTCTGTCCGCGGCGACGTGCGATCTCGTTCAGCGCATTGAGCCGTGCCACCTGACGCGGGACGTCATTGCGCAGCCATTCGGTTCTTGCCGCACGGGAACCCTCGGGGATATTGCCGTCGAGGTACTTATCGGTCAGAAGTCCCGACTGCAGCGGACAGAAGACGGCAAGACCGAAACCTTCTTCCACCGCGAGCTTATCAAGACCGTCCGATTCGATCCAGCGGTTGAGCATCGAATACGACGGCTGATTGACGACAAACGGCGTTTTCAGCTCACGCAGAAGTGCCAGCATTTCGGCGGTCTGCGCACGGTTATAGTTGGAGATACCGACATACAGCGCACGTCCGGAGCGAACGATGTGGTCGAGTGCCAGTGCAGTTTCCTCCATCGGCGTATCTGGGTCAGGTCTGTGGTGATAGAAAATGTCGACGTAGTCCAGCTGCATCCGACGCAGACTCTGGTCCAGACTGGAAATGAGATACTTACGCGAGCCGCTGTCACAGCCGTAAGGACCTGCCCACATACCGTAGCCGGCTTTCGTGGAAATGCAGAGCTCATCACGGTACGGACGCAGGGACTTTTCCATGACACGACCGAAGTTTTCTTCCGCGGAGCCGCCGACGGGCTGACCGTAGTTGTTGGCAAGGTCAAAGTGGACGATACCGCCGTCAAACGCTGTCAGCAGCATCTCCTCCACGGTATACATGGACGTTGTCACACCGAAGTTCTGCCACAGGCCAAGGGAAATGGCGGGCAGCTTCAGGCCGGAGCG
>JAFTLK010000023.1 GCA_017455975.1 Clostridia bacterium
ATCACCGAATCCGGCTACATCAAGAGCCGTTATCTCGACGACAAGCTCTCCGCGGCGATTCTGCTCGGCTTTGCAAAGTATCTCGTCGACAACGGCATCAAGACCGACCGTCATATCTATATCCACTTCACCGTTTATGAGGAAGTCGGTCACGGTGCGGCGGGCATCTGTCCTGCGGGTGTGACGGAAATCCTCGGCGTCGACATGGGCTGTGTCGGTAATGGGCTGACCTGCACCGAGCGCGAGGTTTCCATCTGTGCCGCCGACGGCTCCGGTCCCTATGACTACGACATCAACTGCGCACTCGTTGCTGCGGCAAAGCGTCATGATATCGGTTATGCCGTCGATATTTACCCCTACTACAGCTCCGACTGCTCGGTCGCTGTCCGCAACTTCGACCTGCGTCATGCGCTGATCGGTGCCGGCGTCTATGCGTCCCACGGTTACGAACGCTCGCATACGGACGGCGTGCTGAACACGATGAAACTGCTCGCGGCATATCTGTGCGAGGAGCAGTATCCCGAGGCAGAATGAAAAACGCCGTGTCTGCACACAGAGGACAGGTGCACCCGTTCCGGATTTTTGTCTTTCTCTGTATTCTCGTCTCCGGCTTCTGTTTTCTGGAATATCTGCTTTCGGTCATCTCCTACGCCGGGACGTTCTTTTCCTATGCATTGCCGATCACAGCGGTTTCGGTGATCGTGATTCCGCCGCTGACCGAGGGCTTTTGGAAAAAACACCTGCCACACAAGCTCTTTTCTGCCGCGCGGGCGGTCTACTGCTTCGGCGTGATCTTTTTCACCGTGACGTTCTGTATCTTTCTTGTGTTTCTGTCCACGTTTTCCCATGCGGAGGTCACAAACGAAGGACCGACGGCGGTACTGGTCTACGGCTGCCGTGTCAAGGGAACGGAGCCGAAGGAAATGCTTGCCGAGCGGCTCGATGCGGCACTTGTCCTGCTTTCCGAAAATCCCGAAGCGATCGCCATCGTCTCCGGCGCGACCGATGAGGGCGAGGTTTACACCGAGGCGCAGGTGATGGCGTGGTATCTGGAAAAACACGGCATCGCGTCCGATCGGATTCTGCTTGACGAGCTTGCCAATGACACCAAGGGCAACATCCGCGGCTTTCTGCGGCTGATCGGGGAACACGGTCTCGACGGCATCCCGTGCATTTCTGTTTCCTCGTCGTTTCATATGCCGCGCATTGCCTTTCTCTGCGGCAAATACGGGCTGGAATCTTCCTTTGTCGGCGCGAAAACCGAGCGGATCCAATTATGGTTTCCGTCCGTCGTGCGCGAATACATGGCATATGTGAAAATGCTTGTACTCAATTCTTATGAATAAAAAGGATATTTGCAATGAAACCGATTACCAATCAATATTATATCCCCCGCGGCAATCTCGCCGCACGGGCAGGTCTGCTTGCCGCGCGGCTCGAAATGCGCGAATACCGTCCCGAAACCGTCCTCAATATGGATCAGGCGGGATGGCCGGGCGACTGGGAGGGCAGAACGATTCTTGCCCTTGTCCGCATCGCCGAAACCACGAAAAAAGAGCCGGCGTATCTG
>JAFTLK010000268.1 GCA_017455975.1 Clostridia bacterium
TCGGCTGCCAGAGTCCCAAAAATCAATCGCGGCTTCCGCTGTGCCGACAACCGCAATTATATCGCTGATGATTACGGAATGTATCTGCTCGATTCCGACCGACAGCCGGAATTGGTGTTGGAGTTCGGCGAATGCGGTCTGAATCCCTCCCGGGATTATATCAATCTGATGAATCTCAAAATCGCCGATCAAAATACATTTGTGAGTCTGGAGCTCGGTGCCGGGGGCGCATTGGTTTTGTACCGTACCGAATCCGTTCCGGATGACGATCAGCGGCAGGTCATTGAAATACAGTCCTTACATACAGTAACCTCGCCATGGATGACGGAAATGACCGCACGCTTCAATCAGGAGAACCCCCGCTACCGTGTCGAAATCCGCAGCCGCAATGAAATGCTCATCGATTCTCCACTTATACACGAACAAACACAAGCATTGCTCAATGAAATTCTGCTGTACGAGCGTCATCCCGATATGATATTCTGCCTGACAGAAGAAGCGATTGCAGCACATGCGGAGAAAGACATTTTCGCAGATCTGAACGAACTGCTCAAAACCGAGCTGCTCTCTGCGGTCAAGGAATGTTATTCGCTGAACGGAAGACTGTATCAGATGCCATTTATGTTCCAGATGGATACACTTGCGGCAAATCCGTCCGTCATCGCGGGGGACCTGACCTACGACGCATTCTTTGGGATCATCGATGATATGAAGCAGGGCGAGGTTCTCGCTGCCATGATGCCGACCAGTGTCTATCAGAATGCGCTCATGGATTTTGTGGATTTCGATCATCAAAGCTCGACCTACCATTCGGAAACCTTTCATAATGTGCTTCGGTATATCCGGAATATGAATCCTGCGCTGATCGATTTTTACGCAGGACAACTGTTTTTCGAGCAGGACGCAGACAAACCCCCGCGTTATCTGCTCACAAACGGAACGGTTTCCGCCGCCCTTGAAAACGGTGCGCTGAAGTTTCTGAATACGGCGTTTTATAACCCATATGCATACAGTACCTTAAAGCTGATCTTCGGTGATACACCGATCAACCTGTGCGGCTATCCGTGTCTGGACGGATGCGGTGCACGGATTGATGCACCTTTGACGTGTGCTGTCCTGCAGGACACGGATGTCATGGAAGGCTGTGCGGAGTTTCTTGAATTTTTACTGGCACAAGAACAGCAAACAGATGAAAAGCTGCTTGAAAAGTATCTCCCGGTTTCTGTGGAAGCGCTCCGTGCGGCATTGGTGGATTACCGCTATGTCTATTATGATAAAAGCACGGTATCCATGCTCACAGCCGGCAGTCATACAGGGGAGCTGTACCTGCAGGCGACGGGACATTCCGCAGACTATCTTGCACAGTTTGACGAACGCGGCAATACGGAAGATCATTACATCATCGTGGAAACAACGGATGCGGAAATCGACGCGCTGATGGCATTTTTTGACCGCTGTCATATGCGCGCCAACACCGACGCTGTCATCAAAAGCATCGTTGAGGAAGAGGTATCTTTCTGGGAAGGCAACGCACGGACCCTGGACGAAACCACAACGATCATCGACTCCCGCGTCTGGATCTACTTAAACGAATAATCCCGCCGACACAGACGGCACTGCCGCAGGAGCAACTCCTGCAGCAGTGCCATTTTCTTATTCCACACCGAAATTCGACAAATATTCACTGACCTCATAGCACGGCTTCATCAGAATGTGCATGGCGGCAAGCACCATATACGCCGCGATACCGCAGTGACCACTGATCCGATAGCCGGGCGCACCGGGTTCTCTGTGATCGGACACAAATTCGATGACGCGGTTCTCCGAGAACAGAAGCAGCAGCTCGTTCAGCCGGTGCAGCGGCAGTCCGGTTTCTGACAGAATGCTGTCCTTTGGATGCGGATGTGTGCCGCCAAGTGCGAGAATCAGCCGCTGTCCGTCCTCGGAACAGAGCGCTTCCATCACCTCAGTGATCGTCTCCGGTGCCGTCTGCATCCGCCCGACCAGCGCCGATTTAATGACGCACACCACACCATCATCGTCCCAGACCTTCATGCCGAACGGTCCGCGGATGCGCAGATTGCCGCGTGCCTTGCTTTCCGCCTGCATGCGTTTATCTCCCGTTTCCGCAAAGTAAATGCCCTTCCACATACCGAGCAGGTCTTCTCCAAGCTCGCGGTGATAATCATCGTCATATCTGCCGCCGCCTGATGCCCGCCAGATAAACTCCGTCCCGAGCTGCTCGATTTTGGCGCAGACCGCTTCAATGTCACCGCTCGATTCTGTTTCCAGTAAAACATCCGCGGAAATCTGATAGATATCGGAAATCGATTTCAGATTGAAGCAGTCGGGAAGACAGTCACCCGCCTCCCATTTCGACACCGCCTGTGCGGAAACACCGATTTTTTCTGCAACCTCCTCCTGCGTCATGCCGAGGCGCTTTCTGTGATTGCGCAGTTTTTCTCCAAAAAGTTTCTGATCCAACATATCATGGTTCTCCTCTCAAATATCCGGACGGCCATCCTGTGATGGTATTATATCACATCAGAATACAACTTGCAAGGGTATTTTTCTTGAATTCTGCTCCTGCTTTTCAACCCAAGGTTGAATTATCGGCTGGATCACGATCTTTTTTGATGCGCGGTTGACACAGAAATAAAAGTATGATATACTATAATCATCCATTTATCTTATATATGTTCCAACGAAAGGACACCCGCAATGAAACGTTTCCTGCTTTTGCTTGTTCTGACACTCACCGTTATCTCCCTCACCGCATGTTCGGCAAAAACGCCCGCAGATGCACCCGCCATCGATGCCGCTGCCGTCTCCTTTGACGCCGAGGTCTATTATGCGCGTGACGGACGGATGCGGTTTCTCTATGACCCGCAGACCGATATGCTCTCCGCAATGGAAGGCTACGATATGGCGGCGCTGTATTCCGGTACCGTATACTCCATGGTCATCCAGTACACCGAGGGTACGGTTTCCCGCAAAGACGCGGACAGCGCGGTGCAGGCGGAATTTTCAGCAGACGGCGTGATGGAAATCTCCAAAAAAACCGAGGCTGTCACCGTTTCCGGACACACGTTCCGAAAAGCCGAAATCACCGCGGCTGACGGCTCGCGCGGTGCGGTACTGTACGGCTCGACTGACACCGGCTTTGGCAAGATCTATTATCTGCTCTCCCCGACAGCAACCGAGGCAGACGCGGCACACGTCAATGAAATTCTGTCCACCGTCGCCTTTACGGAATTTGAATCCTTCGATGAGGATGATGACGTCAAAATTTACGTTGAATAAACGATATTTCAAGATTGAGAGGTACACATTATGAACAAACCGAACATCGTCGTTCTCGGCTCAGCCAATGTTGATATTTCCGCGCGTACTGCGCTCTTTCCGCGTGACGGCGAAACGGTCACGGGTGAACAGGTACTCGTCGGTACAGGCGGCAAAGGCACCAATCAGGCAACGGCAGCCTCCCGTGCAGGTGCATCTGTCACGATGATCGCCAAGCTCGGCTGTGATTTCTTTGCCGACATTCCCGCAAAGCTCTATGAAAAGGAAGGCTTTGACACGCGCTTTGTCACGCGAACAGCCGATTTCGGCACGGGATGTGCGCTGATCGAGGTTCTGACCACCACAGGGGAAAACCGCATCACCGTCGTTCCCGGCGCGAATATGGCGCTGACGCGTGAGGATGTCTATGCGGCGGAAAAAGAGATTTCCGAAGCCGCAGTCCTCCTGACCCAGCGCGAAACGCATCCCGATTCCATCGAGGCCTTTCTGGAGCTGGGCAAAAAATACGGTAAGCCTGTCATCGTCAATCCCGCACCGGCACTGCCGATTCCCGATCACTGGTACCCGATGATCCACACCATCACGCCCAACGAAACCGAAGCGGAAAAGTATACCGGTGTCACCGTCACCGATGAGAAAACCGCCCTTGACGCGGCATGTGTCTTTGCATCATGGGGTGTCCGCCGTGTCATCATCACACGCGGGCGGCACGGTGTCTTCTGCGCGGAGTTTGATGACAGTCAGAACGTCACCTATTCCGGCAACATCGCAACGATGCGCGTCGATGCCGTCGACACAACAGGCGCGGGTGATTCGTTCAACGGTGCGCTGTGTGCCGCGCTGGCAGAGGGACGCACGCTCGTCGATGCCTGCCGCTTTGCAACGGTTGCCGCTTCCCTGTCCGTCACCCGTCCGGGTGCTGCGGAATCGATGGCGACCCGCGAGGAAATCGACGCACTTTACAACAAATTCTATCATTCCGGCATCCGAATCGACGCCCGCGCACGGATGCTGGCAAACGAAAACGGCATCTTCTGGCGCGCGCTTACCGGAACAGGTGAGGACGGTATAATCACCGAATCCGACATCCGCCGTGCAATGAGAGGATAATCCGACATCAAAGAAAGGAAACCACATGAAAAAATGCAGATATTGCGGCACACCGCAGAGCGATGAACGCCATACCTGTGTGGACTGCGGACGGCCGCTCCCCAAACCGTTGTCGGATGCAGAAGCGGAAGCCATAGAAGATGCCCTTGACGACCGGCTGGATGCGATGTCCGACAGAACCGATGCGTTTTATGTCAGCCGCACCGATCAGATCCTTGGCATCATCGGGGTTCTCGGTTTCATTGCCGCCTGTATTCTGATCTCCGTATCCGGAATCGCCCTGGATCAGATTTATGATGCACAGGACATCTCACAGTCCGGCTTTGTGATACAGTCGTCACGCGAAAAAGCACTCGATCAATGCATTCTTTATGCAATCATCGCCATTGTCTGTTTCCTTGTATCCGTTCCGATGCTGCTCTTTCCCAAGCTCATGTGGTATCTGGACACGCTGAAATTACGCCTTTGGTATGATTTCAACCCATCGCCTTCGGCTTTTGCGGAAACCGTTCTGAAGATCACAAAATATCTTATTTGGAGTATCGACGCCGGCGCTCTGGCATATGCCGCTGTATGGATGTTTTTCTGACATTCTGATATGATAAAAAGGAGATTTTTATGAAGAAATGCAAGTATTGCGGCACACCGCAAAGCGATGAACGCCATACCTGTGTGGACTGCGGCAAACCGCTTCCGAAGCCGCTGTCGGCGGAAGAAGCGGAGGTCATCGAGGATGCGCTGGACGATCAATTGGATGCGATGTCTGAGTACCGCGATGTATTTGAGGTCAGCTGCACCGATCGGATTCTTGGTATACTCGGTATTGTCGGTCTAATTGCGTCCTGTCTCCTGTTTGCTGTTTCGCAGACTGAAATCAACCGCATGAACCGCGAATTACAGGAGGCACTCATGGCAGCCGCCATGGCAGGCGAGCCTTTATTTGAAATAACTCGTTCCACAGAACCGCTCCCACCGACACGCAGTGATTATCTTGACAGTACCGTCAAAGGCAGTGTTGTTGCAATCGCATTTTTCCTCGAATCCTGCACACTACTTCTGTTTCCGAAATTCATTTGGTTTATCAGTACAATCCGCGACAGGCTGTGGTATGCAGACGAACCAACACCATCTGCTTTTGCGGAATCCATGATGAAATTTTCCAAATACGGCGGCTTCGTCATCGGCTGTATCGCGCTTGCGTTTGCCGCTTGGATGTATTTTTAAGAGAGGAGTTTTGCCATGAAGAACTTTTCCGACTTCCCCAAAACCATTTTCTCCGGCGACTACCCGACCGGTCACTGTCAGGGCATCGCCGTGGACACAAAAAACCGCGTCATTTACTATTCCTTCACAACACAGCTGGTCAAGACCGACTTTGACGGAAACTTTTTAGGCTCTGTCGGCGGGCTGCTCGGACATCTCGGCTGTATCCAGTTCCGTGCCTCGGACGGGCTTGTGTACGGCTCTCTGGAATACAAAAACGACGCCGTCGGTCGCGGTATTTTACAGAGAAACAACGCCGATGCCGTCGAAAACGCCTTTTATATCGCGGTTTTTGACGGTGAGAAGATCACCCGCGGCGGCATGGACGCAGAAAAAGACGGCATCATGACCGCGGCATTCCTGTCGCGCGTCACCGATGACTATCTCGGAACCGATAAAAACGGCTGTGAACATATCCTCGGCTGCTCCGGTATTGACGGCACCGCCATCGGTCCGATGCCCGGTGCGGATGACGGGCGCGAGTGGCTGTTTGTCTGCTACGGCGTATATTCGGATGTAAACCGCACCGACAACGACCATCAGGTCATCCTGCGCTACAATCCCGATGACATCAAGGCAAACGCCGCACCGATCTCCCAGCGTTCCATGCACAAGCAGGGTGCGGATATGCCCTATGAGACGTTCTTTGCCTACACCGGCAACACCAACTGGGGCGTGCAGAACCTCGACTATGACCCGGCGCGGAATGTCTATATGATGTGCGTCTACACAGGAAAAAAGGAGCAGTTCCCCAACTATCCGATGTATCTGATCGACGCATCGAAAAAACCTGTCATGCAGCCGCTGGTCGGACGCGACGGCGAGGAGGGTCTGTGCTTTACGCTGGCTGTGGGCAACATCCGCGACGAAAAAACCGGCATTCCCGGCACGACCTACGGATACGGAAGCACCGGCATCGCGTCGCTCGGTGCAGATGAAGACGGCATCGCACATTACTACGTCTCCTACGACGGATACAATGAACACGGCTGTAATACAACCGTGCGTCTGTGCCGTGCGGACGACGAGCAGTGGATCGTCCCCGTGGAGTGACTGCCATGAAGGAAGAATCCCGGCGGATCGCTCTGCCGATCAAAACAGAACGGCTGCTTCTGCGCCCATACCTGTCCGAGGATGCAGATGCATTCCATCAATACATGTCGGATGATGTGGTACTGCGCTACGAGCCGTATCCGCCGCTGGACCGCGCATCGTCCGACGAGGAGCTTGCAAAACGGATTGCCGATCCAGACTTTATCGCCGTTTGTCTGCCGCCGGATGAGGATCACCCATGGGGCAGACTGATCGGGCATATCTTCTTCTCCCCCTGCGCCTTTTCCTCATGGGAGATCGGCTGGATGCTCGACCGCGCATACTGGAAGCGGGGATATGCAAAAGAAGCTGCCGCGGCTGTCATCGAATGTGCGTTCCGGGCAGGACTTGCCCACCGCGTCATCGCCATGTGCAACCCCGAAAACGAAGCCTCCGAGCGTCTGATGGTGCGGCTCGGGATGCGGTGCGAAGGCAGGCTTGTCAAAAATCTTTACTTCCGCACGGATGATGATGGTACCCCTCTCTGGCTCGATACCGTCATGTATGCCGTTCTTTGTGAGGAATGGCAGATGCGCTGAACCTTGCTTTTCGTGAAATTGACCGTTTCTGCCGCAAAAAACACGGCCCGATTTGTACCTATCGGAAAAATGTGAAGAAATTGATAATTTTTTCTCAAAGGTCTTGTAATTTTGCAAAAAATGGTATATAATAATGTCGTATACGGGATGAAAATCCCCGATCAAAAAAGCGTACCCAAAAATTTATTATATTATGGAGGACACACTCATGTCTGTTAAAGTTGCCATTAACGGCTTCGGTCGTATCGGCCGTCTCGCATTCCGCCAGATGTTTGGCGCAGAAGGCTACGAAATCGTTGCTATCAACGACCTCACCTCTCCCAAGATGCTCGCTCACCTGCTCAAGTATGACACCGCTCAGGGTAACTACCTTGCAATGGGTCACACTGTTGACTGCACCGAAGACTCCATCATCGTCGACGGTAAGGAAATCAAGATCTACGCTGAAAAGAACGCAGCTGACTGCCCGTGGGCTGCTCTCGACGTTGACGTCGTTCTCGAATGCACCGGCTTCTACTGCTCCAAGGAAAAGTCTCAGGCTCACATCGATGCAGGCGCAAAGAAGGTTGTTATCTCTGCTCCCGCAGGCAACGATCTGAAGACCATCGTCTTCTCCGTTAACGAAAACACCCTCACCAAGGAAGACACCATCATCTCCGCTGCATCCTGCACCACCAACTGCCTCGCTCCCATGGCTAAGGCTCTCAACGATGCATTCGAAATCCAGTCCGGTATCATGACCACCGTTCACGCTTACACCGGTGACCAGATGATCCTCGACGGCCCGCACAGAAAGGGTGAACTCCGCCGTGCACGCGCAGGCGCACAGAACATCGTTCCGAACTCCACCGGCGCTGCAAAGGCTATCGGTCTGGTTATTCCGGAACTGAACGGCAAGCTCATCGGCTCCGCTCAGCGTGTTCCCACCTGCACCGGTTCCACCACCATTCTCGTTGCTGTTGTCAAGGGTAAGGACGTTACCAAGGACGCAATCAACGCTGCAATGAAGGCTGCTGCTTCCGAATCCTTCGGTTACAACACCGACGAAATCGTCTCCTCTGACGTTATCGGTATGCGCTTCGGTTCCCTGTTCGATGCTACCCAGACCATGGTTGCAAAGATCGACGATGACACCTATCAGGTTCAGGTCGTTTCCTGGTACGACAACGAAAACTCTTACACCTCCCAGATGGTCCGCACCATCAAGTACTTCGCAGAACTCTAATATCAAAATTAGATTCGATAGAAAGAGCACCTCAATCGAGGTGCTCTTTTGTTTATGAGAAAGTGTCATTTTTCCTTGACTAAAAAGTCAGAAATTTTACAGAAACTCATTTGGATTCCGCGACACACGCCTGATACATCCGCATCAACTCCGCAACACAGCTGCTTTCCGTCATCGTCTTCACGTCAAACCCATACGCCGCCATGACAGCACGGTCGTTCTGCTGGTGGGCTTTACGCAGCTCGGATGGCATGGTAACTTCGTCGTACAGATCGGCAAGGGAGCAATTGGGATAAAGCGCACGCGCATCAAGGATTGCCTGTGCGGTCTGCTCGATCTTTGCCCGCTGTTCGTCGGTGGGATTGCACCATGGGAAGTTGTTGTAGACAATATCTTTTGAATAACGGTAATCACTTTTCAATCTGCCGCATACCGCGCGTACCCATGCCATATGGACGTTGGAGGTAAGAATGCCGAAATGATACAACGACGCATTCGGTACAATTTTAACAAGATTACTGCACAGTATATCGGGAGACAGGAATCCCATAGGAATATATTTTCTTCTTTCCGATGATACCTCAGGAATCACTATATAATTCCCAGTTGGCATATTTTCAACATGAAATCTTGTTGGTGTATCTGCAAGTTTTACTGTTCCAGCGCTTGTGCTTGCCAATCGGAAATCACGAACTGCCTGTACACGCTTCATACATTCGGGCATTTTACGGAGTTCATTGGGCGGACATTTGCCCAGCCATAAACAATAGCGGAAATACCTATTGATAAATTCATGAGAACCAATCCAAGGACGGAACCATTTTTCAGCAAACGGTTCTTTTTTCAAAAACTCGTCTTTTTCTTCTTCTGTAAACAAATAAAAACCGCCATCAATAGGTTTATTCCCAATTCCAATAGTAGGGATATTACAAATAGGTTTTGTTCGACTTTCAACAAACACATTATCAGCGTCTACTAAATAGGCATTGATATTATCAACAATCTGCATTCTCTCCGCAGAATAAATCACTTTCGGTTTATTCGACGGAGCAAGGCTGAAACCGATAATTACGCAATGCACATGAGCTTTACTGCTGGCTTCGCTGTCCCAACGGAATGTACGGTGCGCAAAATCAATATGAACGCCACTTTCAAACAGCGGTTTCCACAGTACAGCAACACTTTCGCCTTGTGAAACGGAATTTGTGGAAACAAGTGCAGTTCTGATCGTTGTTCCGCTCATCAAATCGGCGGCTTTTTTGTACCAGCAAGATACATAATCAAGGTTTCCGGCATTCTTCCACTTGTCGCCGAAAACGGAAAGCAGATCGTCCTTTTGCTCTTTAGACATGAGCCGCGCACCCACAAACGGCGGATTGCCCATGATATAGTTCAGTTTCTCTTTCGGCACAACGCTCTCCCAATCCACGCGGAGCGCATTGCCCTCAACGATATTCGCATACGATTTCAGCGGCAGGAAATCCAAATCCATCTGCACAATTTCCTCTGTCGCCCGCATCATCTGTGATTCCGCAATCCACAGCGCGGTTTTTGCAACGGAAACAGCGTAGTCGTTGATTTCAATGCCGTAAAACTGTCCAATGGACACACGAATCACATCACCCATGTCAAGTGCAATCATGCCGTCTTTCTGTTTGAGCAAAAGCACTTCGTTTTCCATCCGGCGCAGAGAGATGTAAGTTTCGGTCAGGAAGTTGCCCGAGCCGCAGGCAGGGTCAAGAAACGTAAGGGATGCCAGCTTGTCCTGAAATGCCGTTGCACGGGCAATACGGGTTCTGTCTGTTTTCAGCGCCTTGATTTCATCCAGTTCCTCCCGCAATTCGTCCAAAAACAGCGGGTCAATAACCTTATGGATATTTTCAATCGAGGTATAATGCATACCGCCGGAACGGCGTGTTTCGGGGTTCAATGTAGATTCAAATACCGCGCCGAAAATCGTCGGGCTAATCTTTGACCAGTCGAAATCCTCGCTGGCATTCTGCAGAAGCAGATTGACAATTTCCTCAGTCAGATTTGGAATTTCGATATTTTCATCTGCAAATAAGCCGCCGTTGACATAAGGAAATGCTGCAAGGGCTTCGTCCATATAGGGATCCCGGTCGTTTTCCGGTGTATCAAGCACATGGAACAGATCAATGAGCGCCCGGCGAACATCCTTGACTGCAAAGCTCTTAATGTAATTATGGAATTTCATATGTCCGCCAAAAATACCGGCATCTTCCGCATACAAACAGAAAACGAGACGGACACACAGCATATTCAGACTGCGCAGAGAATCTTCGTTCTCGGGATGAATGTACCGTTTCAGAATCGCATCGTACAGCCGCCCGACAAGTTCTCCCGCTTTGATCGAAATCTGTTCTTCACGATGGAGCAGTTCACTTTTTCCCTCGATAAGAAATTCAAGACGATAATATTCCGTCGGAAGATCCTTCAAGAGAATGCTTTCCGGCTCACCCGTCGGCTTTTCCATATCATAAATCAGAAATTCTCTGAAATTACAGGTGATAACCCAGCGCGGATGCTCGGAATACGGAAGATCAACGATATAACGCTTTGCCTGCTGGAACGGTGTGAGAGGAGTTCCGTCCGATTGCTTGATTGGTTTGCGCAAATCCTTATCGGCACCTTTCTGTTCCACCATAACTTTTGTGGCGGGTATCATCATATCGATAAAACCGTTGGCACGGTCGATCTTGACATGTTCTTCAAAATTGACATGATGGGCAGGATTCTCCACCCCAAGCACATTTTGCAGAAGGTCTAACCAAAAGGGTTGACTTTCTCCTTTTTCATAGCCTTTATCTGCCCAATAGTCTGCAAAGACTTTGGCGGCTTTTTTCTTTTCGTTGTCGGTCATTTCGCTTCTCCTCTCCATTTATTCCAAAGCCGATATATCAAACCATCCCCACGGTACTATGTTCCAATCTGGCAGACACACGATATCGGGGTTTTCAAATACCGGCTTCTTCGCCTGCCGCTTCTGCATCCGTGCGGACAGCGGCTTTTCCTGATTGGATTCGGCTTTGGACATATTGGCAGGATGGACAAACGCAAGATGATACGACCACAGCGCAATGCCTGCCATCGTAACGTCCGCCGGTCGGTGCCCGCCGTATTTGCCGTCACAGACAATCGGCGTGCCGTGATGCGACAGCTGACAGCGGATCTGATGACTGCGTCCGGTGCCGAGCGTTACACGCAGCAGCGAATATGTCTCGCCGTCATGTTCAACGGTCTGCAGGACACGGTAGGAAAGCTGTGCTTCCCTGACCCCGCTGCGCGGTCTGTCAACAACATAGACCTTGTTGGCTTTTGCGTCCTTCCACAGAAGATCCCGGTATTCGCCTTCCTTCTCGGTCGGTTGGCCGCTGACGACACACAGATATTCCTTTATGAAATCACGTCCGCGAATTGCCTCTGACAAGGCGGAGGCTGCGTATTGCTTTTTGGCGTAGACCATCACGCCGCCGACACCGGCATCCAGCCGATGCACCACGCCGATATACGGAACGGGATTGCCGTTTTCCGCCTCGCGTGCGGTCAGTACGGCAACGAGATCGCCCATTCCGGACGCCGCCGCACCGCTCTGCGACAGCATGCCGACCGGCTTTCTGACACAAATGATGTGCTTGTCCTCAAACAGGATTTCCATATTCTGACCTCTCAATCCGCCTCACACGGGCAGGGATACAGTACATCGCAGTTCTCGCCGGGCGGCACGGGCGTATCATATGTTTCCTCATACAGGATCACCGGGTTATCGCGTCTTGCAACGGCAAGCGTGTAATCCTCGTCCTGTACAAGACCCATCCTGCGCAGCGATGCCTGTGCCGTCAGATAGGCAAGCTCGGGGGTGTTGTTCTCCGGCGACAGATGCGCCAGCAGAAGATGCTTTGCTCCGACCGCAATCAGATCGCACAGAAACGCGGATGCACAGCTGTTGGACAGATGTCCGTTATCAGATAAAATCCGACGCTTCAGATCATACGGATACGGACCCATCATCAGCATATTTTCATCGTGATTGGACTCTAAAATGATTTCTGCCGCACCGCAGAGGGAAGCACGGATTTCATCCGTTACACAGCCCATGTCGGTTGCGATCGCGGCCGTATGGCAAAAGTTCTCCCCCTCGGACGAAAACCGATATCCGACACAGCAGCGGCTGTCATGCGGAACATAAAACGAGCGCACCGTGATCACGGGAGAAGCCGTATTTGCCGACACGCGTACCTCAAACTGCGGCGGGTGTACGGCAAAGCAATCGGTCGGGAATCCGCTGCGGGCCAGCTCCTTTGCCGTGCTCTCGGCGATATGGACGGGAACCGGATGCTTTTTTAACAGCACCGGCAGAGCTTTTGTATGATCGGAATGCTCATGGGTGATGAAAACAGCACAGATGTCGGCGAGCGATTCTCCGACCGCGCACAGCGCACGTTCAATCGCGCGGCAGCTCATCCCGGCATCGATCAGAATGCGGGTATCGCCGACACGCACAAGTGTGCAGTTGCCCTTGGAGCCGGAAAACAGGGAGATGATACGGTAGATCGGTTTTTCCATAAAGCCCTTTCCTATACATGAAGATGCCGCCGCGGTCTCCCACGGCAGCAATCTGTGTTCTATGTGATTTCTGTCAGTTTTTGTAAAAATAGTATGCAATCAGCACCGCAACGCCGATCACACCGGCAATCGCGGAAAAGATATAATCGCGCTGCCGCACCGTAAAATCAACGCCCGCGGGGATCAGCCGGACGCGCTGCAGCACCGGTACCATCCGACGGTACAGAAGCAGCATCAGCGCCGCCTCAATCGGCAGAAGTGCAATGTTCTTGATCGCACCGGAGATGAAGTAGACAATATAGGCATTCCCGTACAGAATATGCTTCCAGACGCTTCCGAGAATGACATTGATGAGGACATTGACCGTCAGACGTGCGGTAAAGATCCGCGACAGCGACAGACGTGCCCTGAAAAAAAACAGTGCGTAGATCAGATATGAAAGCATGGAGGACAGCGCATAGCCGGGGAAATATCCGGCCGGATCGCCGCCCGAAAACAGAAAGCTCAGGGTATCCACCAGAAAGCCTGCCGGGATCGCCAGCATCGGCCCCGATATCATACACAGAAGGCCTGCGACAAGAAACGAGAAATAGATCCGCAGAAATGCGCCGCCGATCGGCAGAAAGAACATGTCGATCAGTGCACAGACGGCACAGAGCAGCGCGGTCACGCACAGCATGCGTGTGGATCGCAGATTCTGCCATGCCCCACGGACATAGGAAACGGAAAACGGGGTTTTGAAAAGGACGGTGTCTTTTTCGAATTCAGTGGATACGTGCTTCATATTCAATTCTCTCCTTAGCGGGATGCGCCCATTATACCGCAATCCGGTTTCATCCGGATTTTCGTTCACGGAACAACTCCCCGTTTCCGTGACACTTTACGCAGAATGAGCTACTCTAATTTACGGCATCTGCCGCATGTATATCATTATACCACATTCCGCGGCAAATTGCTATAGATTCTACGAAATTTTTTGAAATTCCGCGAAAAATAACGCCGCCCGCCATTGATTTTTTCACATAGATGGGGTATAATTATATAATAAGGATCGTATGCGAACTGCACGGTGCATACCGATCAACGCCATTATCTGAAAAGGGATTGTTCCAGAACATGAGAATGAATCAAAAATCCGTATCCGGTCTGCTCGGCGCGCTGCTTCTGCTGTCCCAGCTGACCGCCTGCTCCTCCCCGATCGTCATATATGATACACCGCTGTCCGAGGCGCTCACCGCTGAAGAGACAGCCCCCGCCGATACTGCACCGCTCACTGACACCGCCCCGGTGACACAGCCCCCCGAAACGGAAACCGACGCCCCCATTCCCGAGGCAGACGGCGAAACGCTTGCCCGTGAGGCGCTGTCCGCCCTGCGGCGCGATGATCTCGACGGTATGAATATCCTCATTGCGGCGGCAGATGAATCCGCTGTCTTCGGCGACTTCTTTACAGGCGAAAATGCAGCCGGCACCGCCCTGCCGGCGGAACGTGCCGCAAGAACCCGTCTGGTCGAGGAACGCTACAACGTGCGCATCCTCAGTTATGCTTATGAAAAAGAAGCGCTGTTTCAGGAGATCAAAAACGCCAATCTGTCCGATGTTCCGTACATCGCGGACTTCTATGCGATCCCCTACGATCAGGTCGGACGCTTTCATGCAAACGGATTGCTTCTGAACCTGCGTACGCTCCCGTTCACCGATTTTGAGGCCGATTACTTCGATCATAAAGCCATGAACGCGCTGTCGGCCGGTCACGGTATCTGGGGCGCTGTCGGCGACTATACCTTCTCCCCGGAAAACGCAAATGCAATCTATTTCAACAAGGCTATGAACAGTGCGCTCGGGCTTCCTACCCCATACACACAGGTCAATGACGGCAGCTGGACATGGGAGGTCCTCTTTGAAAATGCGAAGGCCGCCCGCACGTCAGCCGACGGTGACAATGCCGTCTTCGGCGACAATCTCGCCGTACTCGGTGTGGAACGCTGTGCACCGATGTTCACCGATGCCGCATCCCTCGGCATGACCGTATCCGGTGCCGATAAAACACCGACCTTCTCCCCGGATATTGACCGCATGAGCGCGGTCGCCTCCCTGCTGAAGGCAGGGCTGACCGGATCCGGTACCGCACCGACCGCATCGGATTACACCGATACGCTGCCCGATGACGCCGCACTGTTTGTTAACGGGAATATGCTGTACTACTGCGGCACGCTGTCGCACATGGCCGGCTGGGCGGATACTGCAATGGCATGGGGCATTGTTCCGCTGCCGAAGGCCGATGCCGCACAGCGCAGCTACAGCACCTATGTCGGCGAGACAGCCGTTCTGTGCGCCGCCTCCACCAATGCGGCGCTGGAGGAAACCGGAACCATTCTGCAGGCACTGTTCGCCGCATCCTCCCACACTTATCCCGATCTTTATCTTGACGAAGCGCTGAAATATTATGTCCGTGACACCGCGACCGTGGAAATGCTCGATCTGATCTGCACCTCAATGCGTTATGACTTCACATCGATGTTCACCTCCGGTTATTCCAATCTCCGCTATGCATCCTCGTATGCCATTTCTTCAGCGGTCACCAACAACTATTCCGTCAAGACCGTCTGCAACAATTACCGCTCGGCCGCCGAAAAAGAGCTGGCAGCCGCATTCCCGACCAACCGCTGACACCACCGCCACCGAAAGGAATTCATCATGCTGCGATTCTTACACTGTGCCGATGCACATCTGGATACGCCGTTTACCATGGAGGATCTGGAACAAGCCGATGTCCGCCGTGCGGAGCTGCGCAATGCTTTCTCCTCGATGATGCTGTACATCCGGCAGAACGGCGTCCGTCTGCTGCTGATTGCCGGAGATCTGTTCAGCCATGCGTTTCTGACAAAGGAAACGACGGCACTTCTGCGCCGTGAATTTGCATCCGTACCCGACTGTCATATCATCATCGCGCCCGGCAGCCACGATTTTTATGCCGAGGATTCCGTCTATCAGACAACTGCCTTTTCAGAAAATGTCCATATTTTCAAAAGTGAGGTTCCGTCGTGCTTTTCGCTGACGGTTCCGGATGAAAACGGAACCGACATCCCGCTCGAGGTCTGGGGCTTTGCCAATGTCAGCCCGGACATGAACGGTTATGAGGTTCTCGCCGGCCGCAAGCTACGGGAAAAGCAGCCCGGTGTGCACAGAATCTTTGTCGGACATGCCGCTCTTGCCGGCAGCCGGTCGGAGGATCCGTGTGCCGCGCAGGCACCTGTGCTTACAAAAGAACAGCTGGCAGCCGCCGGCTTTGATTACTGTGCACTCGGCCGTTATCATACCTCGGACGGCATCCGCCGCATCGATGTGACCACCACCGCACAGAAAACACGCACCACCTATTTCGGCTATGCCGGATGTCTGGTCGGACGCGGCTTTTCCGAGCCCGGTCCGCGCGGTGCGGTCTGCGGCACACTCGATTTCGATGCAAACGGCGATACCGTCTTCTCTGTCCGCCGTCTGCGCATCGCACGCCGCAGATATGAATGTCTGGAGCTTGACCTCGACAGCCTGCCGGATGCACAGAAAACAGATGCAGGCATCACATCGGCCATCGCCGATGCACTCGCGGCCGCCGTCGCCGCAAAAAAAATGGCCGCCCCGGACCGCGATACCGCACTGCGCTTGACCGTGACGGGTACCCTTGGTGCTGAGCTTCTGCTGTCGGAAAAAACCATTGCCGCTGCACTTGCACCGCTGGGTTCTCTGACACTGATCGATAAAACGACCCCCGGCAAAACCGACGTCCTTGCCGCCGACCCGACCCTGCGCGGCGCGTATTATCATGCGCTCGCCGATCGGCTGCAGGCTGACGATCCGACCCTGCGTGAGACCGCCGCACTTGCACTGCGTCTCGGCATGCAGGCATTCAAACAAGAGTAAAGGAGCCGCACGATGGTTATCAATCGTATTCATATCATACAGTTCGGCGCGCTTTGCAACCGGGAGCTTGGCGTCATGCCCGGCCTGAACATCATCGAGGGCGAAAACGAATCCGGTAAAACCACCGTTGCCGCCTTTCTTCGCTTTATCTTTTACGGCATCCGACCGGATACACCGAACGCACGCTATCTGACAGCATATCCCGATGTTCAAAAGGCCCCTGTCATCGGCGGTTCGCTCGATGTCACCCTGTCATCACCGTTGGATGCATATCCCGACATCACCGACTACCGCATTACCAGAACGGTCATCCCGACCGATGAGGGGACTGAGGAGCACTGCATCATCTGTCCGCTGAAGGATGGGACTCCGGGTGAGAGGATCGATACCGATGCCGCGCCCGGTGCGCTGTTCTTCGGCGTTTCCGGCGATGTTTTCTCGGCAAGTGCATTCGTCGGTCAGGTCACCTCCGCCGCCGGTGCGAAGCCGTCCGCCGAACAGGCCGCCGGCAGCACCGCACAGGGCAGTTATACCGGCGGTTCGCCCATCCGCTCCGCAATCGACCGTATTCTGCACGCTGCAAATGAGGAGCTCGATCCCGATGCGGCCATCCGTGCGCTGCAGGAAAAGCGCCGTGCACTGTACGACCCCGAAACGGAAACCGGTTCCATCCGGGATCTGGAACGCAGACGCGCCGCGCTGGCCACCGCACTTGAAACCGCAGAAGCGGCAGCCGCAGCCGAAACAAAAAATCCTGCCCCCGATACCGATGATCGCGCCGTGACGGAAAATGCCGACAGCGAGGAGACCCATACACAGCTCCACGAAGCGCTCGCCGCATGTAATACGGCCCTGGCCGAAAAGGAACACCGTGCCGCGCGCCTTGCAAAGATCATGGAGCAGTATCAGGCATACCGCGCGCTTGACGATCTCGATTCGCTGAAAACATTAAACGAGCAGAAAGCGCACGCGGAACAGCGTGCCGCCGCACTTGCCGCAACCATGTTCCGCGGCAATTACATCCCGGACGAGGATTTCACGGCATCCCTGCACCTGTGCGCAGACGACATGCGGCAGGCCGAAGAACAGACCGCCGCCGCGAAAGCCGAGCTTGAACGTCTGGACTTCTCCGTCCGTCGCGACAACCTCAAGGAAAAGCAGATGCGGCGCATTGAGCTTGACGGCGGTGCCGACGCCATCCGCGCACGGCTGGACAAGCTGTACAGCAATCGCTCCATCGTCACGGTCTTTGGTGTATTTTTCCTTCTGTTCACGGTCTTTGCGCTTGCAACCACCGTATTTCTGCTGATTCTGCACTCCGACACCTTCCAGAACAGCATTCTGATCACAGCCATTCTCGGCGCGCTGGCGTTCTTCTTCTTCCTGTCACGCAGCAGATATGATAAGAGCATCGGCGTGATGCTCCGTCGGTATGCATGCGACACAGAGGATGAGCTGGAAAACTTCATTGAAGAATATGTCCTCTCACGAGGCAAGCTTCATTCTCTCACGGAGAACAAAGAAACGCTGACCGCGCGGATGTCCGAGCAGTCCCTGCACGGAAGTGAAGCCGCCAGACAGGCAGCACTCCTGCTGTCCAAGCTCCAGCCGCCGGATGCACAGCGCATCACCGCCGACCGCCTGACACCGGATACCGTTTCCAAGGCTGCCGACCGCATCGACCGCACGCTGGCGGAGCTGAACCGGCTGTACAGTGCCGCCGATCAGTACAGCGAGGAGATCAGATGTTACTTAGCCGAGCACAGCGCACAAAGCGAGGAGGCACTGATTGCACGCAGACAGACGCTTGCTGCCCTCTTTGAGCGCAAAAACGCCGCATTCCGTGCAGACAGCCTTGAAAAAGAGCTTGCTGCCGCAAACGAAGCCGTCCGGACGCTCCGCAGCCAGAAGGCCGCACTTGAGGATGCACTTGCACAGCCGGACGGAACAACGCTCCCGGGACAGGATATCGCCTCTGTTCCCGCGCCCGTTTTCCGCCGCATGTCCGCCGCCGATGTCGGCCCCGACCCGCACCTTCTGCGTACGCTGATCGCGGAAATGGACGAGACGCTCCGCCGCGACCGCAAGCAGTATGCCGCGCTGAACATGGCAATCGATGCCGTCCGCGATGCGAGCAAGGCTCTGCACCAATCCATTGCGCCGCGTCTGACCGAAAATGCAGGCAAGCTCATGGCACTTCTGTCCGATCACCGTTATTCCGCACTGGTGCTGGATGATACAATGCACCTCCGTGCCGCACAGAACAGTACGGAATCGGATGATGCAGTCCTGCCCATCGATCTTCTGTCCGCCGGTACGCAGGATCTTGCATATCTGAGCCTGCGCATGGCGCTTCTGCACATGCTGTATCCGAAAGAGCTGCCGCCGATGCTGTTTGACGAAGCATTTGCGACACTGGACGATAAGCGTCTGACGCGCATGATCGCACTCCTGCACCGTGCATCCGTATCCGACACGGAAACCAACACCGCGCAGGCAATCATCTTCACCTGCCACAAGCGGGAACGCCGTGCCGCAGAAGCTCTGTCGCCGAGCCACATTCTGAAACTGTAAATCACGCCTGCACAGGGTGTCGCCTCCCAATGCGGCACCCTGTGCTGATACATTCAAGGAAAGAGAGACAGCGTATGTCAAATCCCTGCCCACATACCGCCTGCGGCGGCTGTTCGATGACGGGTATGCCGTATGACGAGCAGCTGGCGCGCAAGCACACACATCTGAAATCACTGTTGTCTGCCTACGGCGCGGTTCTCCCGCCCATCGGTATGGCCGACCCGTATCATTACCGCAACAAGGTCACGCGCACCTTTGCATCCGTGCGCACCGACCGCAAGCAGTTTGCCGCCGTTTCCGGTACCTATGCCGCCGAGACACGCCGTGTGATTCCGATCGATGCCTGTGCCATCGAGGACCTCGGTGCACAGAAGATTCTGCAGACGCTGACCGCGCTGTGCGTGAAGCTGAAGATCCGTCCGTTTGATCCAAGATCCGGACAGGGGGTGCTCCGTCACGCCCAGATCCGCGTCGGTGCCGCAACGGGTGAATATCTTCTGACGCTTGTGACCGCATCCCCGCAGTTTCCCGGCCGCGGCAATCTTGTCACGGCGCTTCGGCACGCGCATCCGGAGCTGACATCGGTTGTCCACAACGTCAACGGCTTTGACACCGGCATGATCCTCGGTGATGAGCGGCGCTCCGGTCACGAAAACCGCGTTCTGTTCGGTCCCGGCTTCATCCGCGACACCCTCTGCGGGCTGTCCTACCGTATTTCCCCGCAGTCATTTTATCAGGTCAATCCGCGCGGAACGGAGATTCTGTATCAGACGGCGATTGCGCTTGCCGATCTCCGTCCGACCGATACCCTGCTCGACGCTTACTGCGGTATCGGTACCATCGGTCTGACTGCCGCCGCGCATTGCGGCCGTGTCATCGGTGTCGAGCTGAATCCCGATGCGGTTTCCGATGCCATCGCAAACGCGAAACACAACAGGATCACCAATGCGCGCTTCTATCGCGGCGATGCCGGAAAGTTTCTGTCAGAGCATGCCGATCTGACACCGGATGTGCTGATTATGGACCCGCCGCGCGGCGGTTCTGATCTGCCGTTTCTCGGCGCGGTATGCAAACGTAAGCCGAAAAAGGTCGTTTACATCTCCTGCGGACCGGACACGCTTGCGCGTGATCTGAAAACGCTGACCAAAGAATATCGCGTGGAAACGATTCAGCCGGTGGATATGTTTCCGATGACGGAGCATTGTGAGACGGTATGTTTATTGTCCAAACTTAATGCAAAGCAACATATCGAGATAAACTTGGATATGGATGAGCTGGATCTGACCGATGCAGAGAAAAAAGCCACCTACCAGGAAATCAAGGATTATGTGCTGGAGCATAGCGGCTTGAAAGTCAGTAGCTTGTATATCGCACAGGTAAAACAGCAGTGCGGTATCATTGAGCGAGAGAATTATAATAAGCCGAAGTCTGAGGACGCTAAACAGCCGCAATGCCCGCCGGATAAAGAAAAAGCAATCAAGGAGGCATTGAAGCACTTCGGCATGATTTAAGGAGGGCGGATATGACGCATTTGATTTCTTGCGAGTTCAACA
>JAFTLK010000269.1 GCA_017455975.1 Clostridia bacterium
AGCTGTCTCTGATGCATAGCGCAGGTGCCGGTGATTCTTCTGGTGAGAATCTTTGCACGTTCGGAGATATACTTTCTCAGTCTGCCGACATCCTTGTAGTCAACAGCTTCGATCTTCTCTGAGCAGAACTGGCAGACCTTTCTTCTCTTGCCGCGATTCTGAGCGCGGTAGTGCTTTGCTGCGGGTTCTCTCTGTTCCTTGACCTCAGTGGTCTTGACTTCCTTTGCGTTATCCAATGTTTTTCATTCCTTTCCCATTAAAATTGAACCGGTTCTCAGAACGGGAGATCTTCGTCTCCTGCGATTTCTTCAAACTTCGGTGCTGCCGGCTGTGCGGCCGGAGCTGCGGGTGCGCTGTATGCGGGAGCAGAACCAAAATCACCCGTACCTGCAAATGCTGGTGCGGTATTCTGCGAATCCTGCTTAGAGTCAACAAAAGATGCTTCGTCAGCAACTACTTCCGTGACATAGCGCTTATTACCCTGCTGATCCGTATAACTACGGCTCTGAATGGAACCGACAATACAGATCGGTCTACCCTTACGGAAATATTTTGTAATAAATTCCGCTGTCGATCTCCATGCAACAATGTTGATGAAGTCAGACTGGTAGTTTCCGTTAGCATCCTTGAATCTTCTCGTGACACCGATCGAGAAAGAACATACAGAAACACCGGACGGTGTCTGCTTCAGTTCCGGATCTGCGGTGAGGTTTCCGATCAGGATTGCCTTGTTCAAGCTAGCCATATCCGTCTACCTCGCTTATGCGTTGGCGATGGTCATGGAGCGCATGATGTTTTCATTGATGTTGAACAGACGGGTAAGCTCTTTGATGAACTGGGTATCAGCCTTGTGGTTGACAAGAACATAATAGCCTTCCATCAGATCGTTGATCGGGTAAGCGAGTCTGCGCTTGCCCCATTCGTTGACCTGCTCGATCTCACCGTTCTCTGCCATCAGCGCAGTGAACTTTTCGACGATAGCCTTGGTATCGTCCTCGGACAGCTGGGGGTTTACGATAAACATTGTTTCGTAGGAACCAATCTTCTTTTCCATGCGAATTGCACCTCCTTATGGACTTATGTCAAAAACGTCTCGCGTTTTTGAAAGGATTGTCCGTGGCATCTTCCACAGACTTTGATATTATACCATGTATTGTCCGTTTTGTCAATAGAATTTCAAATATTTTTCGGAAGTTTTGAGAAAAATCTGTTATACCCGGTCACGGATTTCCGCCTTGATTTTTTCAAGAAAAGCCTCCGGCGGCATCTGCTCCGTTTCATCCCCGCGGCCGCGCACGGAAACGACCTGCTCCCGCATCTCCCGTTCTCCGAGGATCAGCATATACGGTACACGGTCGACCTGCCTTGCCTGTCTCACCTTATAGCCGATCTTCTCCGGACGGTCATCGACAGACACGCGGATGCTCTCCCCGGCAAGCATCTTCTGTACCCGCTCCGCATATGCCGCATCTGCACCGGGAAGCGTGAGAATTTTTACCTGCACCGGTGCCAGCCAGACCGGGAATCTGCCTGCATAATGCTCTGTGATAATTCCCATGAACCGCTCAATGGAGCCGTAGCAGGTACGGTGCAGCATAATCGGACGGACACGCTGATTCTGTTCATCAATATATGTCAGATCAAAATTGCGCGGAAGCTGGAAGTCCAGCTGGATCGTACCGCACTGCCATGTTCTGCCGATGGAATCCCGCAGATGGAAATCGAGCTTCGGACCGTAAAATGCGCCGTCTCCTTCATTCACTGTATACGGAAGCGAAAGAAGCTCCATTGCCCGACAAAGTCCTGATGTTGCTGCAGCCCATTCTTCGTCTGTCCCCATACTGTCCTCGGGACGTGTCGACAGCTCCACAGAATAGGAAAATCCGAATTGCCGGTATACTGTGTCGATCAGTCTTATCACACCGACAATTTCATCGGTGATCTGCGCCTGTGTCATAAAAATATGTGCATCATCCTGCGTCAGACACCGAACGCGGAACAATCCATGCAGCGTACCGTGCAGCTCATTGCGGTGAACGAGTCCCAGCTCTGCCATTCGCATCGGAAACTCCCGATAGCTGTGCTGCTTGCTGTTGTAAACGATGATGCCGCCGGGGCAGTTCATCGGCTTGATGCAGTGCACCTCCCCGTCGATCTCCGTCATGTACATCTTGTCCTGATAATGTGCCCAATGTCCGCTTTGCTTCCAGAGCGCACTGTTCAGAATCTGCGGCGTGGAAATCTCCTGATAGCCGTTTTCCTTATGCAGAGAACGCCAGTATTCGATCAGCGTATTTTTCAGTACAACGCCGCCCGGCAGAAAGAACGGAAATCCGGCACCTGCATCATCAAACAGGAATAATTCCATTTCCCGACCGATTCTGCGGTGGTCGCGCAGCTTGGCTTCTTCCAGCTGTGTAAAGTAAGCATCCATTTCTTCCTGTCCGACAAATGCGGTGCCTGTAATTCGCGTCAGCATCGGACGGGATGCATCGTTTTTCCAGTATGCGCCGGACACGCCTGTCAGCCGGAACACCTTCAGCGCGTGCGTATACGTCAGATGCGGTCCCCGACAAAGATCGATATATTCCCCCTGACGGAAAAAGCTGAATGTCTCCTCATCAAGCGATGCAATATGTTCGCACTTGTAGTCCTCGCCGCGCTCCCGCATCAGAGCAAGTGCATCGTCCCGCGGCAGCACAAACGGCTTGATCGGATAATTCTCCCGCACAATGCGCCGCATTTCCTCCTCAATAGCAGGCAGCTCTGCCTCCGTCAGCTTTGTGTCTCCGAGATCAACATCGTAATAGAAGCCCTGTTCCGTCGCAGGTCCGAAGGCAAATCGTGCCTGCGGATACAGTCGTTTGACAGCCTGTGCCAGAATATGTGCCGCGGTGTGCCGCAGAACCGATATCTGCTCCTGTTCCGGACATACGGAAACTGTGCCGTCTCTGTGGATGATTTTCATTGTGTGTGTCTTCCTTTCTTTTTTTGAAATTTCATTCAATAAGAAAACACCCCCGACAAGACACAGAACGACAACGATCCGTCGATGTTCCGTACCTGTCAAGGGGTGTACAATGCGTATGAAAATGCAATCCACCTTGATTTCATGCTCAAACAAGCACTATCCGTTGACGCAGGATCACGGCGATACTTACTCTGCTTTCGGTATCGCAGCTCAGGAGCGGTCTTCACCTTTGCTTCCCATAAGAGGCTTCCACCATCATGCCCCTCTCTCTGGCTGTTCCGCTAAGGCTACTCTTTCCATCATAGCTTTTTCTCATTGAATTATCTGTATTATATCACAACTGCCGTGTGCTGTCAATGGTTTTTTTGTTTTTTGTTTGGCGCATCGGGACCTTGACATATCGCAAGAGCACCATCACCCCGCACGTATTCAGCGCCGTCATTGCCATCGTCAGCACATCCGATATCTGCCACAGCCCTGCCGCCTCTGTCCACACACCGAGGAATGTACACAGCACATATAACGAAAGATAAACTGTCACCCCGCGCGCGGTCACAATTTCACCGCAGTCAGAGAGCAGATACCGCAGACATTCCGTGCCGTAAAACGACCAGCAGACAAGTGCGGCAAACGCATAAAACACAATGGATACCGTTATAAACACCGCCGCGGCATCGCCGAACCACATCCGGAACGCACCAAGCACCACCGCCTGATAATCGTACACAGCACCGATCTCCATCGACCCGACACCGGACAGCAGGAGCACCAGCCCTGTGATCGTACACAGCACCATCGTGTCGACAAAGACCTCGGCAATCCCAAGCACCGCCTGCTTTTCGGGACACGCGGTTTCCGCTCCGGCATGGGAAATCGGCGCGGTTCCGCATCCCGCTTCGTGCGTGAATACCCCCTTGGCACAGCCGTGCCGCATGGCAAGCAGCATTGATGCACCGCCGCCGACACCGAGTGCACGCATCGAAAACGCATCCCGGAACACAAGCGCCAGTACCGCAGGAACCGATGCGGCATTGCGCAGAATGACCGTCAGCCCCATCACGGTATACAGCACCGACAGAAGCGGAATCATCGCCGAACAGAACGAGGCGATCCGGCCGCGTCCGCCGAAGATCAGAATTGCCGCAGCAAGGCTGAACACGAGCGCCGTCGGAACAGGATGGACCGCAAAGGTATCGGTCACACAGGAAAGCGCGGCGGTACTCTGCAATAGATTCCCCTGCAGAAACGACGCACCGATACAGAGAAGACAAAACAGCACCGACCACACCGCACCGCCGGGCAGCTGCCGCAGATACTGCATCGGACCGCCGGCGTATCGTGTTCCCCCGCCGTCTCTGATCTTCTGCCGCGTGATGACCGCCAGATATACCTCGGCGTATTTGATCAGCATCGTACAGAGTGCGGATACCCACATCCAGAACAGCGCCCCCGGACCACCGAGCAGAATCGCCGCCGCAACGCCCGTGATGTTGCCGACACCGAGCGTTCCTGCCAATGCCAGGCACAGCGCACGCACGGGTGAATACCCGCCGCCCTCATGTCTTTCGCCAGACAGAAGCCACCGCACCGTCATCCCCGGATGCAGATAGCAGAACAGCCGCAGACGGCACGCCGTATACGTCCCGGCCGCACAAAGAAAGAACGGAAACCAGATCCGCAGCATCGCAGCAAACCCCTCCCATACACAAAGTCCTGCCGCAGTTTATGCGCGCTCACAGCCATCCATGCATACAGAGGACAAGTGCGCAGATCATGCCCCTGCCGTACGCCGAATTATTGCAATTCATGGAAACATGTGTTAATAATATG
The DNA here is from genome assembly GCA_017455975.1 of Clostridia bacterium. Taxonomy (GTDB): domain Bacteria; phylum Bacillota; class Clostridia; order Oscillospirales; family CAG-272; genus RGIG3925. Next base: position 4,802 of record JAFTLK010000269.1, read on the forward strand.
TTAATTCTCCGAAAAACCCTTGATTTTTTCTTTGAAAGTGAGTACAATATATCATGTCGTTAGCACTCGGATGCAAAGAGTGCTAATCTCACAACGTATATTACATCTTTCATATAAGGAGGAATCTATTATGACACTCAAGCCCTTAGCAGACAGAGTCGTCGTCAAGATGACGGAAGCAGAGGAGACCACCAAGAGCGGTATCATCCTCGCAGGTACGGCAAAGGAAAAGCCGCAGGTAGCGGAAATCGTTGCAGTCGGCCCCGGCGGCGTCATCGACGGCAAGGAAATCGTCATGGAAGTCAAGGTCGGTCAGAAGGTTATCACGTCCAAGTACGCAGGTACTGAGGTCAAGTGCGACGGTGTGGAATACACCATCGTCAAGCAGTCCGACATTCTCGCAATCGTAGAGTAAAAAAGGAGATAATGAATTATGGCAAAGGAAATCGTATACGGCATTGAAGCCAGAAACGCTCTGCTCCGCGGTGTCGACAAGCTCGCTGACACCGTTAAGATCACCCTCGGTCCGAAGGGCCGCAACGTCGTTCTCGACAAGAAGTACGGCGCTCCGCTGATCACCAATGACGGTGTCACCATCGCAAAGGAAATCGAGCTGGAAGACGCAATGGAAAACATGGGCGCACAGCTTGTCAAGGAAGTCGCTACCAAGACCAACGATGCAGCCGGTGACGGTACCACCACCGCAACCCTGCTCGCTCAGGCATTCATCCGCGAAGGCATGAAGAACATCACCGCAGGTGCAAACCCGATGATCGTCCGCCGCGGTATTCAGCGCGCAGTCGACGTTGCTGTCTCTGCTCTGCAGAGCCACTCCAAGCCCGTTGAAGGCAAGGAAGACATCGCTCGCGTCGGTACCGTTTCCGCAGGCGACGAAATGATCGGTAATCTGATTGCGGACGCAATGGAAAAGGTCACCTCCGACGGCGTTATCACCGTTGAAGAATCCAAGTCCGCTGACACCTACTCCGAGGTTGTCGAAGGCATGCAGTTCGACCGCGGCTATATCTCCCCCTACATGGTCACCGACACCGACAAGATGGAAGCTGTCATCGACGATGCACTGCTCCTCATCACCGACAAGAAGATTTCCAACATTCAGGATATTCTTCCCCTGCTCGAGCAGATCGTTCAGGCAGGCAAGAAGCTCGTCATCGTTGCAGAAGACATCGAAGGCGAAGCACTCACCACGCTCGTTCTCAATAAGCTCCGCGGCACCTTCACCTGTGTTGCAGTCAAGGCTCCGGGCTTTGGCGACAGACGTAAGGAAATGCTCCGTGACATCGCGATCCTCACCGGCGGCGAAGTCATCACCGATGAACTGGGTCTGGATCTGAAGGATGCTTCTCTTGCACAGCTCGGTCAGGCTCGTCAGGTCAAGATCACCAAGGAAAACACCATCATCGTCGGCGGTGCAGGTGCATCCGACGAGATCAAGTCCCGCATTGCACAGATCCGTGCGGCAATTGAAACCACAACCTCCGATTTCGACCGTGAAAAGCTGCAGGAACGTCTTGCAAAGCTCGCAGGCGGTGTCGCAGTCATCAAGGTCGGTGCGGCTACCGAAACCGAAATGAAGGAAAAGAAGCTCCGCATCGAGGACGCACTCAACGCAACCCGCGCGGCAGTCGAAGAAGGTATTGTCGCAGGCGGCGGTACCGCATTCCTCAACGTGATCAATGATGTCAAGGCTCTGCTCGCTGACGCAGAAGGCGACGAAAAGACCGGTATCCAGATCGTTGTCAAGGCTCTGGAAGAACCCGTCCGTCAGATCGCCGCAAACGCAGGTCTGGAAGGCTCCGTCATCATCGACAAGATTCTGACCGCAGATAAGATCGGCTACGGCTTCGACGCATACAAGGAAGTTTACTGCGATATGGTCGCAGCGGGCATCGTTGACCCGACCAAGGTTTCCCGTTCCGCTCTGCAGAACGCGGCTTCCGTTGCTTCCACCGTTCTCACCACCGAGGCACTTGTCGCTGACAAGAAGGAAGAAAATCCCGCACCCGCAGCAGCTGCTCCCGGTATGGGCGGCGGCATGGGCGGTATGTACTAATCAAACCAAACATGAATTTTCAAGGGAGCGATTTTTCGCTCCCTCTTTTTATTTTGACCGAAAACAAACCGGCGGTACCGAGGGAATCAATTCCCCGCGATACCGCCGGTGTCTCGTTATGCATCAGTCCGCAAATGCATCTGCCACCAACTGAATATTCTTTTCAAGATTCTTTGTATGGGATGCTGCAAGCGATGCGATATTGACATTCCCGTTCAGAATGGCATCATCCATTGCGGAAACGTAGTTATAAGCAATACCTAACATCAGCGTCGGTTCTGCCGCAAGGCTGGAGCGGACAATGTCGAGCATCGCAATCGAATCCTCATTACGCAGTCCTTTCTGCTCCAGTCGGACATCGTAGTAGATCGGAAGGACAGACTTCCAGCTGTCATACGACAACGCATCCAGTGCCCATCCGACCATTTCCGGATTTTCTATCACGCTCGGTACGGTCAGAAGCGCGGTGCTGTAGCCGGTAACGGTGTAATAATCCTCCTGTGCTTCATCATACTTCGGCATCGGCAGAAGACCGAACGTATCTTCCATATCACGAAGCTCCATGGTCATCTTGATTTCCGCGGTGACAAATGCGGCGCGGCCCAGACGGAAGAGCTTTGTATAGTACGAATCCGTTTCATCATCGGTGTTGTCAAGCGCATAACCGCTTTCCCTGTGGAGCATATTTGCCAGCTTGTCAGCAACATTATACCAACGCTCACCCTCCAGCGTCAGACGAAAACCGGTATCCGTTTTTTCTGCCAGCCGCTGACCCGCAGAATAGGTCATGGCAAATATCAGGTCGGGATGCACGGCAACACCGTAGACAGAATTACCGGTGCTGGTAAATGTAAACGAGGAATCACCGTTGAGCTGGGTCAGCGCGGCAATGTATTCATGGAATTTATCCAGCGTCCATTTGCCGTCACGGACAAGCTGATACGGGAAATCCATACCCATGTTTGTGAACATCTTCTCATTGAACAGAAGCACATCGGACATATCGAGCGTCTGCAGATGCAGGGGACTGGAGGCGGCATACAGATGACCGTTGAGCTCCAGCGCATCATTGATATAGTGATCCCACCAAGGCTGATCGAGCTGCATACCGGGAAGCTCATACATATCATACAGATACCCGTCGGTAATCACGCTCGACTTGAACGCGACCGGAAGATATGCCGCATCGTATGCATAGTCCGCTGCCATGACAGACTTTGTCACAGTATCGATCAGTGCCTCCTGGCTATCCTGCCAGCCGTTATACTGGTATTTGACTTCGCTGAGTTTGAAGTTCAGTGCTTCCTCGACACGGCGATTACGGTTATAGACCGCATCGTCCAGCATTTCACCGGAGGTTCCTTCAAAATCAAGATAGACATAGGCATTATAGAAAGAGTCAAAGTTCAGGATATTCAGCTCTGCTCCCCCGAAATCCTTTCCTGCGTAGTCGTAGCCGGGATCTTCCGTGACAGCCGCGGTTTCTGTTGCCGCAGCATCGCCGGTGACCGCCGCAGTACCTTCGGTCTGTGTCTGTGAGCCGCACGCAGTCTGCGAAAGCAGAAGCAATGCCGCCAGTGCCGGGAGTATGTGCTTGTTGGTCAGTCTCATGGTTATCTCCTCCTGTAACATGATAGTTTTCTATTGTAATTATATCTCATATATGCTATAATGTCAATAAATAAACTGATTTTTCATTGATTTTTTTACAAAAACACCCAATGAACACACTTTTCAAAGCACTTTATGGGTGAAAGGACGTGATGCAATGACACCGGAACATCTGACAGCCTGTTATGACCGCCTGTATGGGTATGCTGTGCGGCACACCTTTACGGAGGAAGAAGCCGCCGATCTGACACAGGAAATTCTTTACACGGTCATGAAGCAGCTCCCGACCCTGAAAAACAATGATGCGTTTGAGGGCTGGATGTGGGGCATTGCCGCCAATGTCACGCGGGTATTCCGGCGCAGAATGGGCAAACAGCGCGCGATGTTTGTCTATGATATGCCGGATACCCTGTCCTATGAGGATGAATACCCGGTCGAGGATGAAGAGCTGTATGCGTCTCTGCGGGGATGTGTCGCAGGACTGTCGCGGCGGTACCGGGACATTGTCATTCTGCATTACTATGACGGCCTTTCGACAAAAGAGATCGCCGACCGCCTGGACATCCCCGAGGGAACCGTTACATGGCGGCTGTCCGAGGCACGGCGAAAACTGAAAGGAGAGCTTGAAAACATGGAAATCACAGCATTGAAGCCCCAAAATATGCGGCTTGACATCTACGGCTCCGGAGACTATTCCGACAACGGCAAGCCATTCCCGCATATTTACATCAGCGATGCACTGTCGCAGAACATACTGATTGCCTGTTATGACGAAGCACTGTCGGTGGAGGCACTCTCAAAGCGGTGCGGCGTTCCCGCCTATTATATTGAGGACAGCATCGCCAATCTTCTGCGCAGGCAGGCTCTGACAGAACAGGGAAACGGCAAATACCGCACCGATTTTCTCATCTGGGATGACCGATACGACATCTATTGCGAAACCCATGCGGAGGAAGCACTGATGCCTGTCATGGAGCCGATGCTCGTTGCGCTGGATGCCATTGCAGAGGAAGCAATGACACTGGACTTTTATCGGGCAGGCAAAACGAAGGAGGCACTGTACGGTCTTTTCAGCGTGCTTGCATTCCAACGCATGAGCATGACGCGAAACCATCTGCTCTATCCCGAAATCAGCGAAAAGTACGACGGCTGCCGCTGGTGCTACATCGGAAACATGGAATCGGGTGCACACCGCAGGGTCAGTATCGGCGAGCAGAAATGCTGCAATCAAGGCAGCCGCGGCAGCTATTCGCACACGGTTTACGGACTCGGCAACGGCTACGTGTGGCGGGAAATGATGAGTGACTATGAGGTCAATGTATGCGAGGATCTTCTGACACGCGGGGACACCGATGACGGCTATTCTGCGGCAGAAGCCGTCCGCCGCGGCTATATCGACCGCACGGAAAACGGCACATTTTTTGTAAAAACACCGGCGTTCACATTATCACAGAAAGCCGCATTCGATCAGATTGCCGATCGGCATCTTCACCCGCTTGCAGAGCAGTACCGCCACTGCATCGATGCGTTTCTGAACGGTTATCGGGCACTGTTCCCCTCGCATCTTTCCGAGGATACGGACAGAATGTGCGCCTCCATATATGTCGGTATGCTTTCCGTCATCTTCGCATACGGACTGAAATCCGGCAGAATCACACCGCCGCCGCAGGACACCGTCTGCGATGTACTGATACAGTTCAAATAAACAGCAAAGCCGCACGGTCGGGAAAGACATTCCCTGCCGTGCGGCGATTTTTGTTATGCCCGTCTGACCCAGATCGGCGAGGTCCATGCCATCCGTCCGTCGGTCAGCTTCACGCGCAGATAATAGCAGTCCTCGTCCTGCTCCTGCCGATAGTCGTAAAAGAGCTGCTCGCGTTTGCCCCGCAGCACCAGATAGTCGCGGCAGTTTTTGACAACCGTGACTGTCTCCACCGGTGTTTCGGAGGTGATGCTGCAGTAGATTGCGGGATCGTCGGCAGCCGTGATTTCCTCGCCCATATAATGTCCGTCGATGCGGAAATCCACCGTGATTCTGCCCGGACCCATAAAGCCCCAGCAGCGGCGTGCACGGAGCGCATCAAAGATTGCCTCGCGCGTATTTTCCGCCGCCCACACCCCGGTAATGCCGGGACAGCGGTACAGTCCCTCGCCGGACATCAGACCGCCCATACCGCCGTGATCGTCGGAGCACGCGATACATCCCATCTTCGCACCGCGTCCAAGCGCGTCCTGCCAGTGACCGCCCTCACAGTCGTCACCCGGCATCAGTGGATTGCCCATGTACTCAACACAGCTGCTGTTCCGTCCCCAGACCTGAATGATCGGCACCATGTCATCCACATCCATCGCCAGAAAATCGGCGCCGGAGGACAGCACATTGGTGTCGTGCGGTACGAGAATCAGATCCTCTCTGGCAAGCCAGCGGCGCAGCTCCTCCCGTGTCATCTCACCGTCGCGGACCCCGCGCAGCATCTCACCGGTATCCTCTCTGTAATAGACAACCAGATTGTTGTACCACGGGTAGGAGTCACGCTCATAGGCAAGTATGGTTGTAAACTTCCCCGGCTCATAGTATTCGCGGACTTTTGCCTGTATCAGCTCCCATTTCCCGTCGTTCCACAGCTCCGGCTTGCCGACGCCTCCGTGATCGTGATCGGACAGCGCACCGAAGTCCAGTCCCGCGCGGTCACGCAGCCCCCGGTAATAGGTATCGATGTCGGGGCCGCCGTCGGACAGGTTGGAGTGTCCGTGCAGCTCACCGAAATAGACATTGTAATCCGGTTTTCCCGGCAGACGGGATGCCTGATCGGCGCGGATGTCATCCCACGAGCCGCGCGCACCGGAATAGACAAGATCGGTAAATGCCGCCGCCCGTCCGGGCATATCAAAGCGTTTCGCCAGTTTTCTCTCCGGGTGTTTCATATTGTTTCATTCCTTTCTCTGAGTGTCCTCAAACGTCACAGTACGCAGATCATCCCACATCTGAATTGCCGTGTCGGAAACTGTTTTCCTCATCCGGTCAGTGTCCTCAAACAGGGTCGCCGTACATTTGCGGTTTTTGTATTTCCATCTGCCGATCACGCGACCATCCGCGAGAATCGCCGGCATGACAATGCCCGCAAGATTGAAGATCCCGCGCAGGTATTCCTGCGGCAGAAACAGACTCTCCTTCTTCTCATAGCCGAGCATCAGTTGGTCAAAGCCGGATAAGAAGATGCATGGCGGCAGGGTATCCGCCAATGGGATATCCGACGCAATCCAATAATAGGTCATGCCGTCACAGGTATCTGATAAGACCGGAAGACGCGCAAGCCACGATTTCACTTTTGCGGCGGTGGTATGAAAGAAGTATTGGCAGTCATGGATACTTGCCGGACCGTAGTGCGTAAAGTACCGCCGCGCAAGCTCCAGCTCTGCCGCATCATCTTCCATCGGCGTATACGGCGGGGTCAGGCAGAAGGTTTTTTCTTCTGTGACCGTGTAATGTATAAAACCGCGCTCGCACAGTTCTCGGATGCCGCCGCCCCACGCATCGAACATACTGCGCTCCTCGCCGTCATCCATACCGTGAGAACGGCAAAGCGCCTTGAGGGATTCGCGCGTCATAGGACCCATGGCAAGCGCATCGAGGATCACCTCGGAAAAGTATCGCTGGCGCGCCGGTGTCAGCGACCAGACATCCCGCTGATTCCAGAAGGTATACCCGGAAAAATCAAGGGAGCGGTAGTTCCGTCCGCCTTTGGCACGGACAAACAACCCGAGATCGGCCTCGGAGAAAACATGTACCGTTCCGCGCACCGTCCAGTTTTTGCACAGTCCTGCCGGAATGCCGCCCTCTTTGTAATCGGAGCAGCGCAGACGCATGGCGTGGAGTGCATTGGACAGAAACTGTGCCTGAAAGCCGCACAGACCGCGCACGGCGGTCTGCGTATCGGTTTTCTGTGTCAGATACTGTGCGCCGAGACGGCGCAGTCTGATCTCATCGCGTGTCATTATTTCCCTCTCGGCAGTGCCTTTTTCTGCTGTCTGCGCCGCTTCATGATGACCTTGACCGTAACAAGGTAGATCACAAGTCCCACAAGACCCAGTCCGACGATGACAAAGAAGACAATCCAGCCGATGTTGGCACCGGCAAAAAATCCGCCGCCCGCGTCATACTGCGGAACATAGGCATATGCTGAAAGTGCGGCGGATGCCTCCGCGTTATCCGGCACAAGGAGATAATCGTGCGCTTCCGTCAGTGTAAAGGACACACAGCCGTCTGCACCGAGCGTCAGCCCCTGTGCGATCAGACGGACGGACGAGGGTGCAGCCGTCTCCGTATCATCCGAGAGAACACCGGGGATGTATTCATACAGCGTATACCGTCCGTCAACAGGCACGATGTCATCGGCACGCACCGAAACCGACGCTGTACCGGGATACACATCACCGTCACGGAAGTCGATGACATAGCCGCCTGCGGCTGCAGCGAGGATGTCTGCGGGCACGCGGTCGGCGGCATCCGTCAAAGACAGTACGTCGACCTTTGCGGAAAACGGACGCCATTTTTCAGTGGAACGGAATATGTTTTCATAAAAGAAGGTAAAGTCGGCACGCTCCCCTGTGATACGGATATCACAGACCCCGTCGTACATGGTAAGGAACAGTGCCTGCGCATCAACCTCGGGGGCATCGTCGGTATAGGAATATGTAAGCATCTCGGGTGTATCGTCCGCCGCAGCTGCGGTCATACACAGAAAAACAGCCAGAAAAAGCAGCCCTATGAGCCGGAATTTGTATTTCATCAGGTTTGTTTCCTTTCGGTCAACATGGTTTATTCACCCGCATGCGGGCGGGAGTTCCGATATCCAATATTGTAACACATTTTTCTGCGGTTTGCAAGGGGCTTGCACCGATTCCGACAAAAACGCATATTTTTTCAGAAGATTGCGAATATTTTTTCAGAATCCGCAGCATGAAATTCGTTTTACCTCTTGACAAACTCTATATAATTTTGTATAATATAGTATATATTTATGAATTTTTTACGCACTTTGAAATAGATAAAGGAGTTATACGGCACAATGGACATTAAAGTAGTCAAATTCGGCGGCAGTTCGCTCGCGGATGCAAAGCAGTTTGAAAAGGTCGCTGCCATCATCAAAGCGGATCCTGCGCGCCGCTATGTAGTTCCCTCCGCACCCGGCAAGCGCTTTGCGGGCGACGACAAGGTCACGGACCTTTTGTATCAGTGCTATGACCACGCCTCCAAGGGTGAGAATATCGATGCGGAATTTGATAAGATCGTTGCACGCTACAACGACATTATCCGCGATCTGGGACTTGATTTCTCACTGGATCGGGAATTTGAGCAGATCAAGAACGCATTCCTGTTCCACGCAGGACGCGATTATGCGGCTTCCCGCGGTGAATATCTGAACGGCAAGATTCTCGCCGAATATCTCGGTTTCCCGTTTATTGATGCCGCAAACGTCATCTTCTTCAATGAAGACGGCACCTTCAATGCAAAGCTGACCAATACCATTCTGTCCGCAAAGCTCCGCACGATGCACAACGCGGTCATCCCCGGCTTCTACGGCGCAATGCCCAACGATACCATCCGTACCTTCTCCCGCGGCGGTTCCGATATCACCGGTTCCATTGTCGCACGCGCGGCAGATGCTGAGCTTTACGAAAACTGGACCGATGTTTCCGGATTTCTGATGGCAGACCCCCGCATCGTCACCAATCCCAAGCCCATTCATGTCATCACCTATCATGAGCTGCGCGAGCTGTCCTATATGGGCGCAGGCGTGCTTCATGAGGATGCGATCTTCCCGGTCCGCTATGCCGGTATTCCGATCAACATCCGCAATACGAACCAGCCCGATGCCCCCGGCACGATGATCGTTCCCGATTCCAAGCATCCGTCCTACGAAACCAAGGAAATTGTCACCGGTATCGCAGGCAAAAAGGGCTTCTGCACGATCACGCTCGAAAAAGACCGCATGAACGATGAGGTCGGTTTCGGCCGCCGTGTACTGGAAGTCTTTGAAAAGCACAATGTCTGCTTCGAGCACCTCCCCTCCGGTATTGATACCATGTGCGTCATCCTCAACAAGCGTGATCTGGAAGGTGTTCAGGACATGATCGTCAACGAGATCTGCCAGACCGTCGAGCCCGATACCATCGCCTACGACGAAGACCTTGCGCTGATTGCCGTTGTCGGCCGCGGTATGGTCAAGGCAAAAGGTACGGCAAGCCGTGTCTTCAAAGCCATTGCCATGGCAGACGTCAACATCCGCATGATCGACCAGGGCTCCTCCGAGCAGAACATCATCATCGGTGTCTCCGAATCCGGTTTTGAAACAGCAATGCGCGCCATCTACAAGGAATTTGCCGAAGACAATTCCATCCGCTGATCTCCCATATGAAACGCATCGAGGTACTGCCCGAACTTGCAGTACCTCGATTTTTTTGCGTTATTCACCGCGGAACGTGATGACGCCGGTGTCAGCATCCATGGACTCGACAATGGCAAGCGATTCTACGCGGATACCGCGCGCACGCAGTGCATCACCGCCGCCCTGAAAGCCTTTTTCAATGATGATGCCGCATCCGGCAACCGAGGCTCCCGCCTTACCGACGATATCGATAAGCCCCATCAGCGCATTGCCCTGTGCCAGAAAGTCATCGACGATCAGAACGCGGTCATCCGGGGAAAGGTAGTCCCTCGGCACAATGACATCGTAGACCTTCTTGTGCGTAAAGGATGCGACCTTGGCGGAATACACCTCACCCGATACGTTGGCGGTTGCGTTCTTCTTTGCAAACACCATCGGGATATTCATTTCCAGTGCTGTCGCTGCGGCCAGTGCAATCCCGGACGCTTCAATGGTGAGAACCTTGGTAACCCCGTCACCGGCATACAGCCGGGCAAGCTCCCGCGCCATTTCACGCAGCAGCGTAATATCGATCATGTGATTGGCAAAATGTCCGACTTTGAGTACATGTCCGGGCAGAACGGTACCCTCCGCACGGATCTTATCTTCCAGAAATTTCATTATGTGTCTCCTCCCGGCGTATATGTTCTGACAAGATGGTCACAGCAGACCAGCTTTTCAAGCAGATGATTTCTGTGATAAAAATAATGGTTTGACGATTCATAACCGATCATCGGGTCAATGGCAGACAGCGACAGAAGCTCTGCTGCGAGCATCGCCTCCTCAGCGGCAATCGCCGTATCGATGACACCCTGCTCATCGCGGCGGATGACAAACATGCTCTGATTGTAAATAGAGCGGAAATGACAGTCGATGACATGCGACCAGCGGACAAGTGCAGCCAGATGGGCATCGTCCGTACCGCGTGCGGCAGCCTCCAGCGCAAGCGTACCCTCGTGCCATCCGTCGGACAGCAGCTTGATCTGCGAAACATAGACATCCTGCGGGAAGATCGAACGCCATCCTGTGATGTCGTCATACGGCATACCGGTCATGGTCGCACTGTAGCCGGTCTTTTCGGGATACAGCAGATTGGAGGAGCCGACCTGCTGCGGAGCGACATATGCGGTGGAAATGTAAAACGGATATGCATCATATGCATCACTGAGCTTCACAAATGCCTGCGTCAGTGCCGCCGCATCGGCACCCGGGAACATCATGCCGTACAACGCTTGGGCATCCGGCAGTTTTCCTGTGTCTTTATAAAATGCCTGCGCCAGCCGCAGTGTCGGAGACGGGAAGCCGCCGAGTGTCCAGCCGAGCATGATGCCGTCTACACCGCCCTGCTCGATGATGCCCGTCAGATGACGGCGGATTTTTTCGTATGCCGGAACACACGGGACGGTCGAAATTTCCCATGTGACACCGAGCTGCAGCTTTGCATATGCCGGGTGTCCGTGGGATCGTGCATGCCGCCATGTATCGAGCGCATATTCGCCCGGTCCTTCAACGGAAATCGAATAGTCAACAACGAATGTTTCCACACCGCCGACGGTCTTTTTGACCGCTTCCTCGCTGACACCCATGACAGCGACACCGGCAGGCATCTTCTCAATGACGTGATGCGTCATATCGGGTTCTCTGCCGTTCCATGCCCAGCTCCATGCAAGCACACGGAACTCGGGATTCACCTCCGCTGCACCTTCGTACAAAAGACGGTTGGTCAGCGCAATGATGTCGGACGGATCTTTTTCTTTGCAGCGCGGACAGGTACAGGTGGACTTGTCTGCATGACTGTAGCAGTTGGTCTGGTTTTCACTTGCCGTGATGGTCAGATAACCGCCAAGACCGGGAACTGCGGCATTGAGATCGCGGGATGCGCCGCGCAGATAATCCTGTACCTCGGGCGTTGACACACACAGGCTGGCATAGCCGTCGCGTCCGATATGTCCCCTCAGATGCGGGTAAGCATCGAAGAACGATGCCGGCATCGCACGCGGCTCATTCATGTAAAGGAACAGCTTCAGGTCATATTTCGCGAGCTTTGCGACAAGGTAGCGCATACCGTCCTGCCGCCGCTCCCAGCCATCGGAAAGTGCAGGAGCAAACGGATACGGCGTCAGCGTATAAAGAACCGCCTGCGTCCAGACACCGGTCACACCGAGCGACTGATATGCCGAGAGCAGCTCGTCCGGAAATGATTCGTCAATGAGCGCACGGTCGGAGAATGTATCACCGTACAGCGCACAGTAGGAATAGACGATGCGGTTTTCAAAACGGTCTGCACCTGTGCACGCAAGCGGTGCATACTGGCCGAGTGACGCGAAATACGGGCGGAAATCAAACGGTTTTACAGGATGGTGCGGCATTTCCGCGAGGGCTGCCGCTGTGACACGGCGGATCTCCTTCGTTTGCTCCTGCTGTTCATCGGTGAGCGGCGCGTAAGTGAGCGGCGGTACCTCCGGTTTGAAATTGCCAAGCTTGACGGAGAGAAAATCGTCCTCGCGCAGGATATACGCCAGCTGCTCCTCAGAAATTTCAAGCAGATCTGCAATCTGTGCATACGTGCACAGATGCCAGTTGGCACGGATGATGGTGATATAGCCCTTTTTCAGCCAATCGGGATTGACATCGGGCGGGGTCGGAAGTCCCATATCGCGGGCAAGGGACAGAACGGTGTCCTCGTCGCATCCCAGTACTCGCCCGAGTGCCGCTGGTGTCAGCATTTCCCAGTTGCGGAAAATAAAGCACTGCATCCGTGTCGGGAAATGGCCGATGTTGATCACAGGTGTCTGTTTCAGCGGCGGCAGTTCGTGTTTCATTGCGGTCTCCTCTCAGAAAATCATATAGCCGGAATCGTATTTGTATTATTATATCGCGTTCCGCCGCATCTTGCAAGAGGAAATTTCATAATCCGGCAAAAATTTTCACATAATTTTTACACAATCACCCAAAGACGGAAACACTCACGTTGTATAATACGTATACCCGATCAAAATTCCCGCCGAAATGAGGACTGAATATGAAACATACAAACCGTATTGTCTGTCTGCTGACCGCAGCTTTATCCGTGCTGCTTCTGTTTTCCGGCTGCACATCCGGTACCTCTGCGCTGACCGTCGACTTTTACAAGATCGGCAAAGCCGATGCAATGCTCCTGCAGGGAACCGGCGGAGACGGTGCACCTTTCTATGTCCTCATTGACACAGGGGAAGCGGACGATGCACCGGAGATCATCGAAAAGGTACGGGCTGCAGGCGCCGAACGCCTCGACTGTCTGATCCTGACACATTTTGACAAAGACCACATCGGCGGACTTCCCGCCGTGCTCGATGCACTCCCGGCCGATCACATTCTGATGCCGGATTATGTCGGCTCCGGCACACCGTATGAGGACATGACCGCGCTGTTTGCGGCGGGGACATACCCCACACAGGCACTGACAGAGGATACCGCCTTTACGCTCGGTCAAACACAGTTTTCCGTATCCGTGCCAAAGCAGGATGCCTATGCCAAAAAGCAGGACAACAACGCATCCCTTGTGATCACGGTCACCCACGGAACACAGATTTTATATCTGACAGGTGACGCGGAAGCCCTCCGCCAAAAGGAGCTGATTGCCGAGCTGTCAGCGGCGGGAATTACAAAGACCGCACTGCTCAAGGTACCGCATCACGGTGTCTATAACGACGGCATCGATGCATTTTTTGCCGCCTGTGCACCGGCATATGCCGTCATCACCTGTTCCGATAAAAATCCGCCCGATGCAGAGACCCTCTCCCACCTCAACGCACTGGATACGGAAATATTTCTGACCTCGGACGGTGACATACGCGCTGTCTGCCGTGAGAACGGCATCACCGTCACACAATAATCATTGTCAACAAGGAGATATCCACCATGATTACCTACCGATTTGCCGTACGGGAAGACATCCCCGCAATTCTGTCGCTTGTGCGCGCACTCGCCGAATACGAGCACATGGAAGATGCGGTTGTTGCAACACCCGAACTATATGAAGACTGGCTGTTTGAAAAGCAGTGTGCACGTGTCCTTCTTGCCATGGACGGAGAACGTGCCGTCGGCTTTGCGCTGTTCTTCCACAACTTCTCAACCTGGCTCGGCCGCGCAGGCATATATCTTGAAGACCTGTTCGTGCTTGAGGACTACCGCGGACAAGGGATTGGCAAAACACTTCTGAAAACGCTTGCCAAAACCGCCGTGGCAGAGGGCTGCGGACGGCTGGAATGGGCATGTCTCGACTGGAACGAGCCGTCGATTGCCTTTTACCGCGCGCAGGGCGCCGTCCCCATGGACGAGTGGACGACCTACCGTCTGACGGGTGACGCGCTCACAGCTTTTGCTGCTGACTGAGACAAAAGCGAAAAACAGAAAAATCGGCGCAAATGCGACAAATTGTCTTGCAATTCCGACGCGAATGTGGTATTATTATAAAGTACATACTTATTTCCCGAAAGCAAGGAACATGTCTTATGAATCATCCGATCCGTCTGGCGTTTATCGGCGCCGGAAATATGTCCTCCGCTATGATCGGCGGTCTGCTCGCCTGTCCCGATTCGCCGTTCGTGCTCGGGCTGTCCAGCAGAACAAAAGAAAAATGCACACCATTTGCCGCACGCGGCGTGACGGTGTTTGATGACAACCTCGCAGCCCTCGATTGGGCAGATTTTCTCGTGCTTGCTGTCAAGCCGCAGCAGTATGCAGATGTGCTCACGCCGATGGCAGAGCATGGCGTGCACGGACACAAGGTGTTTGTCTCGATTGCCGCCGGCATATCGACCTCGGCCGTCAGCACGATGCTCGGAGCAAATGTCCCCGTCGTCCGCGCCATGCCGAATACGCCGATGCTGCTGGGACTCGGCTCCACTGCCGTTTCCCGCAACAGTGCCGTTACCGATGAAGAATATGCGCTTGCGCAGAAGATCTTCTCCGCCTCCGGTCTTGTCATGGATCTGCCCGAGGACAAAATGAACGCTGTCATCGCGGCGACCGGCTCCTCCCCCGCATATCTTTATCTGATCATCAAAGCAATTTACGACGAAGCACGCGCACAGGGCGTTGATGCGCCGACCCTGCTTGACGGCATCTGCCAGATGACCGCTGGTGCGGCACAGATGATCCGCGACAGCGGCGACGATCCCGACACGCTGATCCGCCGTGTCTGCTCCCCCGGCGGCACGACCGAGCGCGCCATGCAGGTGCTTTACGATAAGGACCTGCCCGGCATTCTGGCACGTGCCATGCGGGCATGCACCGCACGCGCAGAAGAACTCGGCGCCAAATACAAATAATTTTGTCCCGTCGGGACAACTATTCCTGTCCTGCCCTCATATACTGATGCAGCAGATCCGCGCAGCACACAGAACGCTGCGGACGGTCATCGGATATGGAGGAGAACAGGCATGGAAAACACAGGTACCCGCCGTACGGCACACAACACACGATCCTCGGATGCAGCGCACATTTTTCGGAGCGGCATGCATGCATACGCCCTGTCACAGCCGGCACAGCTGCGCTGCCTGTTCCGACTTTCCTCTGCAGCGGCACTCGGCATGCTCATCGGCATCTTTCTCTATTTCTTTTCGGATGCCGTATCGCTGACCGATGCTGCGCGGGCAGCCGACGACTACATCCGCACACGCGCATTTTCCTCATACAGCACCCCGCGGGACTTTCTGACATTTTTCAGCGCATGGTTTTTCCACCATGCGTGGCCGATCCCCGCATTTCTCGGTACTCTGCTCTCGGTCTGTCCGCTCCCGCTCTGTTATCTGATCACTCTGACGCGCGGGCTGTACTGCGGCTTTGCACTCTGCACGCTCACAGGACGCTTCTCCCTCTTTGCTGTGTTTATGGCATTGGCACAGGGCGGACTTTGCGCCATCTGTGTATATCTCGGCACAAAATGTACCCGCTTCTCCGCAAAAAACAGGCACCGCCCGCCCGCATGGTCGGCGCCGTGGCTGCTCGGGGAAGCCGCACCGCTGACCGTTTCCGTGCTTGCCGCCCTGTCGGCACAGGCTATGGCACAGCTGCTCATCTCGATTGTCTGTACCCTCCTCTGCAGATGACCGCACCTGCCGCATGCAGTGTCCGGTCCCCGCAAATAATACGACACAACTCTGAAAAGGAACGCATTATGGCTAACCGCAACAATTTCCGCGAATACCGCAATAAAAACAAAAAGGGCTTCAATCTCTACGAAATGTTCTCCGGTGGCATTGACGGCCGGGGCGTCAAAAAGCACGACCGCATCACCGACTTCAATTTTGTCAACTTCTTCAAGTTGTACGGCCGCAACTTCGGCAAGATAGTACAGCTGAATCTCTTATACATTCTGGGCAACTTCCCGATCATCTTCTACCTGTTTGCCCGTTCCGGCAACATCAGCATCGAAAGTCTGTCCTCCACCCACATTCTGAATTCCTCCTTCCACGGTGTTCTGCTCTCGGGTCATCTGAACCCCGTCACCGCCGCGCTGAACGGTGTTCTCGGTTACCGTACGATCAACTATGTTCCGACCCAGGCGACCTATGTGGTCATGGCGCTCGCGGCACTGGTCATCTTCACCTTCGGCTTTGTCAACGTCGGATGCGCTTACATCATGCGCAATCTTATCAAGCAGGAACCGATTTTCCTGATGAGTGATTTCTTCTACGCCATCAAGCGCAACTGGCGGCAGGCCTTGATCTTCGGCATGCTCGATGTGCTGTTCTGTGCACTTCTCGTTTATGATGTGATCTTCTTCTACTACAACATCGGCGTATCGTTCTTCTCCAATGTCTGCTTCTATCTGAGCCTCTTTATTATTTTCCTGTACTTTGTCATGCGCTTCTATATCTATCCGATGATGGTCACCTTTGATCTGTCCATCTTCAAGATGCTCAAAAACGCATTGATCTTTGCCCTGCTCGGCTTCAAGCGCAACATCACCGCGGTCATCGGCATGATTATTTTCTGCCTGCTCTGCTATGCCGTGCTTCTGATCTATGTCCCGCTCGGACTGCTCACGCCCATTCTGCTGATCTTCGGCACCTGTGCGTTCATGGCAACCTACGCGGCTTATCCCAAGATCAAGCAGATCATGATCGATCCGTACTACACCGAGCCCGAGGAAGACGAGGACGATTTTGAGCCGGTCTTCCGCGATATGGGCTGATCTCTGACCTATCCAACCTTTCCGACCTTTGATACGAGGACAACTTCCATGACTGTATTTCCGAAAAACGCCCGTGTCGTATTCATCGGTGACTCCATTACCGCAGGCGCAAACTTTACCGCCCGCGTGGCGGCGTATTATGTCCGGCATCTGCCCGATCTCAGTGTCACATTCAAAAACGCAGGCGTCTCCGGCGGCTCTGCCGCCTCGGCAATGCTCTATTATGACGCATCCGTCGCGTCCTTTGCCCCGACCCATGCACTGATTATGCTCGGCGTCAACGACTCCGACCGCGATGCGCTGAATCTCACGGACGAATCAAAGAAAAACGAACGGCTTGACGCGGCACACACGCGGTATGTCACACGCATGAATGAGCTTCTCGACCGGTTGGAGCAGGACGGTGTCGCAGTCACGCTCTGTACCCCGGCACCATATGCCGAATATTTTGTCACCGATCAGACGCCTCTGCCCGGCGGCTATGCGCTGATCCGCCGCTATGCCGAAACCGTACGGAGCATGGCACATGAGCGCGGACTGCCGCTTGTCGACTTCCATGCCGCGCTGTCCGAGTATTATCTCTGTGAGACAATCTATAACCCCGACCATGTCCATCCCAACGACAGAGGACACCACCTGATGGCAGGCTGTATTCTGTCATCACAGGGACTGACGCCCGAGCCGTATAAGGTTCTGTCCGAGGAGCTGTCCGATCTGCCGCTGCTGGCTGAATGGAACAGCCTTGCAGGCAAAATCACCTCGATTTATGCAGTGGAATGGATGGTCGTCTGCAATTTCGATCTGCCCCGGTGCGAAAAGCTCGAACTGGTGCAGAAAACCATCGATGACGGCAAATGGAACGGGATTCCGTATTTCCAGGCAATCACCACAAACTACATGATGTATAAGCCGCTGGAGGAGGACATGCTTGCGCGCATGGATGCCATCTGGGGCGAAATTTATGCCGACTGTTCAAAGCAAAGGAGACAATCATGAAAAAAGCCGTATTTTTGTCCGAAAACAAAGCCGCCATTCCGAACGCCTACGCGGAATCTCTCCGTGCGGAAATGGCAGAGGTCTTTGAATTCCTGCCCGATGTTTACACGCTGAAGGACGAGGGAGAGGACCGTGCCGCGCTCGCCGATGTTGAGGTCATTTTCTCCACATGGGGTATGCCGAAGCTCGACGAGGAGCAGATCAAATCCGTTCTGCCGAACCTCCGGGCGGTCTTCTACGGTGCGGGCAGCGTGCAGTATTTTGCACGTCCGTATATGGCTTGCGGCGTGGAGATCTTCTCCGCTTGGGCGGCAAATGCGGTTCCTGTCGCAGAAGTCACCGTCGCCGAAATCATCCTTGCCAACAAGGGCTATTACCAGCGGATGCAGTACGAGGACGGCGCATGGACAAACCGCACGATGAAAAACGCGCCGCTCGGCAACTACAACACCAACGTCGGCATCATCGGTGCCGGCATGATCGGCAAGCTGGTCATCAAAATGCTCGCACCCTACAAGCTCAATGTGTATGTGTTCGACCCGTTCCTGCCGCAGACGGTCGCCGACGAGCTCGGTGTGACGCTCGTTGACGATCTGCCGACGCTGTTTGAGAAGTGCCACGTCATCTCCAACCACCTTGCCAACAATCCGCAGACGGTCGGCATGATCGATAAGTCCTGCTTTGACCGCATGATGCCCTCCGCTGTCTTCATCAACACCGGACGCGGCGCACAGGTCGTCGAGGACGATATGATCGCCGCTCTGAAGGAATGTCCCGAGCGTGTGGCGCTGCTCGACGTTACAATGCCCGAGCCGCCTGTCGCCGGTTCCGAAATGTACAAGATGCGCAACATCATTCTGACCCCGCACCTTGCCGGCTCCATCGGGCTTGAGGTTCAGCGCATGGGCGAGTATATGTTTGAAGAATCCCGCCGCTGGCTGAACGGTGAGGAGACCAAGTGGCACGTCACCGAAAAGATGCTCGAAACGATGGCATAAAGGAGACACGGTATGCTGTATCCCGGTCTTGTTTCCGTCACCTACCGACAGTGTTCTCCTGCGCAGATCATCGCACTCTGTGTCGAAAACGGTCTTTCTGCCATTGAATGGGGCGGCGATATCCATGTCCCGCACGGTGATATCGAAAACGCTGTCCGCATCGGGGAAATGACATGTGCCGCAGGTCTTTGTATGCCCGCCTACGGTACCTACTACAAGGCAGGTACTTACGGAAAGAATTACCGGCAGGAATTTGAAAAAATCCTGCAGACCGCTTGTGCGCTTGACACCCCGTCCCTGCGCCTCTGGGCCGGCACAAAAAATGCCGAGGATATCACGGATGACGAGCGAGACGCGCTCCTGTCTGAGCTTCGTGACTGTGCCGACATGGCAGCCGCTCACGGCAAGACCGTCACGTTTGAGCGTCACAGCGGCACGCTGACCAACAGAGCAGTCTCTGCACTTGCGATGATCCGGGAAATCGGGCGTGAAAACGTCCGCACGCACTGGCAGCCAAGCCAATTTCTGACGCATGAGGAAAACTGCGCGGGGCTTTCTCATCTTCTGCCGTATATCGACTGCGTCCACGTCTTTGCATGGGAGGGGGCAAACAGTCAGCGCTTCTCCCTGTCCGATCACCGTGACCGCTGGGCAGACTATCTGTCCATCCTGCGCGGTGCCAAGCAGGACATTCATCTGCTGATGGAATTTACCCCGCATAACGACCCGGCAGAACTGCCACGGGAAGCCGGA
>JAFTLK010000270.1 GCA_017455975.1 Clostridia bacterium
CTGTAAAGTGCAGAACACCGTCCCTGATTTCTGCTGTAAACGCGGTATCCGCCCACAGCGTTTCGGGCTGTGCGCCGTCCGGAATGCCCTCCACGGCAATCCTTGCGGTCATGCCCTCGTAGTTGGTGAGGAACAGATGACCCTCTCCCACGCCCTTTGCGTGGAAACCGGTGACCGTGTAGTCCTCGGGGTCGTCGCCGATGGGGATGACATCTGCGTCAAACAGCGCTTTGGCGTGCGGCTTCCAGATCGCCATCAGGCGGATCATTGCCGCGCGGTCGCCGTCATCGAGCTTCTGCAGATCGCACCAGAGCAGAGGATTGGATACGGCAACCGCCAAAAACAGCGTCGTGATCGGGAAACGGGCGGGATTGTATGCATCGTCGAGGTATGCAGGATTGGTCAGTTTCGGGTTCGGAACCTCCATGACCATACGCTGTGTCGGAACATAGTGACCGAGCCGCCACAGATTGCCGAGCGTTCTGTGCGCAAAGAAGGAACCGGGCTGCCCGACGTATCGGTTTTCAAGGAAGATCAGACCGGCAAGCGGCATATAGAGACAGCCGGGACGTCTGCCTGCGGTGATGTCGGTGTGGATGACAAGCGCACCGTTCGTTTCGCGGTAGATGCGGTCGAGCATCCTGTGCAGGCGGATGACGTCAAGCGGGGTATCGAGCTCCACACCGTCGAGCTTGACCTGTGCGATGCCCTGATCCCGGTAGGACAGGATCATATCAGCCGTCTTCTCAAAGTCGCGGTGGGATTCGTACGGGTCGTCCATGACCCAGATGCCGAGCGTTGTTCCAAGCTTCATCGCGTAGTCGGCAAGCGGCGCAAGACCGTGCGGGAACCGCTCGGGGTGCGGCTTCCAGAAGTCAAGCCCTTCCTCAAACATATGCGACCAGCGATGGCGCATGTATTCGGGAATCGGATGGTCGTTGTTCTGCCATCCGTCGTCGATCTGCACACAGTCCAGCTGCATTTCGGCACCGATTTCGATTTCCCGGCGGACAAAGGCATCCGAGAGCAGACGGTCTTTATTGCCGCCGCCCCAGTTGTTGGAGACCGCCGTCAGACGGTCGGGCCTGGCGTGCGTGACACGGCCGAGCAGACGCAGACCGCGTTCACAGTCTTCTTTGGTTCTGCCGACACCGATGGCTGCGCCGTAGAGTTCTATGGTCTCGCCTGCCGGAAGCGGCTTTGATGGGTCAATGCCCAGCCCGATGATCTCGGCAGACCCCTGATGTGTGGTGCGAAGTGCCGGGGGCGCGGCGGGAATCTGGGATTCGATGCAGGGTGCGAGCTTGCACAGCGTCAGACAGGCGCTTTGTCTGTCCTGCAAAAAGAAGAAGTGTCCCGCATAGTGCTGGTAAAATTCGTCGTAATAAGGATAATTGCGCACACAGCGGACGAGGTCGTCGCACTTGTCACTGTGGTCATGCAGCTCGACGGAATCGATTTTGAAGGTCGCGCGGTCGAAGGCAAGCGCCTCGGATGCCGCATCGTCGGCATACCAGACACCCTCGTCTGCCCGTCCGGTCTTTTCATAGTGCCGATACGGACCGCGCGCAAAGAGGCTTTTGCGGATAAAGGGAACACCGGGGAAGATCTGCCAGACGGTCTTCCACATACCGTCCCCATCGGTCAGCGTCCACGCAATCTGCAGATGACGCTTCATGCGGCCTTCGTCGTCGTCCTCGCAGACGGTGATGTCACTTGCCGCGCACGCGGGACGGACGGTCAGCGTCGGCTGAATCAGACGGCGGCCGTCCGAGGCTTCCCAGCGGCGTCCGGTCGTTTTGTCGAAAACATAGTCGGTGATCGGGTGATTGTCGGAAACGGAGATGCCGAGCTCCATGCGGTCGTTGCCGAGGGTGATCTGCGCGTCGGCTGCGATGACATACGCGTCAAGATAATGTTTTTCCATAGGATGATTCCTCAGGTTTCTGTATTGACCATGGCAAGAAGATCGTCCTGCGACAGAATCGGGATGCCGAGGGCTTCCGCTTTCGTCAGCTTCGAGCCGGCCTCTGCACCTGCGACGACATACGAGGTCTTTTTGGACACGGACGAGGTAACCTTGCCGCCGTTTGCCTCGATCAGCGCGGAGGCTTCATCGCGGCTCATCGAGGGCAGGGTACCTGTCAGAACAAAGGTTTTTCCGGCAAGGGATGCACCCTGTACCGTGGTTTCATAGGTGGTCTTCACGCCGCATGCTTTGAGCCGGTCAATGAGCACGCGCACCTCGGGATTGGCAAAATAGCCGATGATGCTGTCCGCCGTAACGGTGCCGATGTCCTCAATTGCGCAGAGTGTTTCGCGGTCAGCCGAGAACAGCGCGTCGATGTCGCCAAAGTGCCGTGCCAGCGTCTGTGCCGCCTTTTCGCCGATGCCGGGTATGCCGAGTGCGTAAATCAGTCTGTCGGCACCGGCATCCTTGGATGCGGCAATGGCGCGGATGAGATTTTCGGCGGACTTTTTGCCCATGCGGTCGAGCTCTGCCACCGGTTCTTCGGTCAGTGTGTAGAGATCGGCGGGGGAGTGAACGAGCCCCGCCTCCCGCAGCTGACGGAGCACGGCTGTACCGAGACCGTCGATGTTCATCGCGTCACGCGATACAAAGTGGGCAAGCGAGCGCAATAGCTGTGCCGGACATGCGGGATTGGTACAGCGCGTTGCCGCCTCGGATTCGTCGCGGTAAACCGGACCGCCGCAGGACGGACAGACCGCGGGCATCGTATATTCGACGGCATCGGGGGCGCGGTCCGCCATTTTGACGCGCAGAACCTCGGGGATGATGTCGCCCGCCTTCTGCACATAGACGGTGTCGCCGATGCGGATGTCGCGTTCACGGATGAAGTCGATGTTGTGCAGGGTCGCGCGGGAGACGCTTGTTCCGGCAAGGCGGACGGGCGCAAGCACGGCGTTCGGCGTCAGCACACCCGTCCGTCCGACCTGCACCACGATGTCCTGCAGCTTGGTTTCCTTGACCTCCGGCGGGAATTTGTAGGCGACCGCCCACTTCGGTGTGGAGGAGGTTTCGCCGAGGGTCATGCGCTCGGCAAGGTCGTCGATCTTGATGACCACGCCGTCGATGTCGTAGGGCAGGGAGGCGCGCATGGCACCGATCTCCTCAATATAGGCAATGATGTCGTCGGGGGAGGACAGGCGGGCGCGCTTTTCAAGCACCTTGAAGCCGAGGTCTTTGAGCGCATCGAGGCTTTCCGTGTGGGACGCAAACGAAATGCCGTCCGCGGTCTGGACGTTGAATACAAAAATGGAGAGGTGACGCTGGCGCGTGATCTCCGCATCGAGCTGACGCAGGGAGCCTGCCGCCGCGTTGCGGGGATTGGCAAACAGCGTTTCCTCGTTTTCCTCGCGCTCGCGGTTGAGTGCTTCAAACGCATCGTGCGGCATATAGACCTCGCCGCGCACCGTCAGCGCGGGAATGTCGTCACGGGTCAGGATCTTCGGGATATCGGCAACGGTCAAAAGATTCGCCGTGACGTTTTCGCCGACATCGCCGTCGCCGCGTGTCGCACCGCGCACGAACCGACCGTTTCTGTATTCGAGTGCAACGGACAGTCCGTCGATCTTGCATTCGACGGAATACTGCGGCGCATAGCCGAGCGCTTCCTCCGTGCGTGCAAGAAATGCACGCAGCTCGTCGTAGGAGAATACATCCTGCAGGCTGCCGAGGCGCACGGC
This sequence comes from Clostridia bacterium, assembly GCA_017455975.1. Taxonomy (GTDB): domain Bacteria; phylum Bacillota; class Clostridia; order Oscillospirales; family CAG-272; genus RGIG3925. The sequence continues at coordinate 3,709 of JAFTLK010000270.1, forward strand.
GTGCGTGACCTTTTCAAACTTTTCGGATGCGCGGCCGCCGACGGTCTTGGTCGGACTGTCGGGCGAATCCAGCGCGGGATAAGCCTGCTCCAGCGCGATCAGCTCATAAAAGAGCCGGTCAAATTCCGCATCGGAGATTTCCGGGGCGTCTTCGTCATAGTAGCGTTTGCGGTGGTATTCGATCTGCGCACGGAGCGTTTCAATGCGTGCTTTTGCCTCATCGTGGGTAAGTGGCATGGAATCTCCCATCCTTTCGGTAGTTTCGTTTCAAACGATGGTGTATTTATCAAGATATACTTATCTTTATTATACCACAGATTGCCATATTTCACAAGAGTTTTTTGAAAAAAAGAAACGGCTGCTGTATCAGAAACCCTCAACCAATGGTTCCCCGTACAGCAGCCGCTTCCATTTCTAATTCCTAATTCCTAATTTCTAATTCCCCATTTCCCGCCGTATCAGCGCGATCATGATCGACGAATTGAGCGAAAACGCATCGGGCGGATAGGTGTCCCGTACCTCCGCTGTGTAAACCGCATCGGTGTAACGCGCAAGAATTTCGTCATCCGACAGCCCCTGTCTTATCAGACCGAGGAAATAGTCTGCCGTGTCCATGGCCGCCTGCTCCGAGCAGCGCAGAAACTGTGCCGCTGTGTCGCCGTCGACAAGTCCTCTGTGCGGCAGAAGCATTGTGCGGATGTCCAGCGCCCGTGCTTTTGCAAACGCATCCAGCGTCATCTGATAGCCAACGAGATACGCCGGGATGCAGGTATCGTTTCCGTACAAAACGCCGAGCGTTTCCGGGGAGATCAGAAAGCGGTTTTCCGCATCATAAAAGCCAAAGGAACAGCGGGTATGTCCGGGCAGAGCAACGGCACAAAAGCCGGTTCCCGGAATTTCGTCGCCGTCGGACAGTGCCAGATCCGCCGACAGTGCATCGATTCGATCCTCATAATCGAAAATCCCGTGCGCCGCGGCACATTTGCGGTCAAGGTCGCGCATCACCGCCCGCGCCGTCGGCTTTGCAAAAATACCTGCGGCATAGGCTCCGGCGGCAACCGTGACACCGGGGTAGGCACGGCGGATATACGGCGAGCCTGCCGCATGGTCGTAGTGCGAGTGGGTCAGAAAGATGTAGTCAAGCGGGCGGTCACCGAGGACGCGGCGGATATTCCGGGCAACACGGGCACCGGTGAAGGCATAGCCTGTGTCGCAGAGAATCGTGATTTTGCCGTTGTCAAGCAGGAACGCACTGTCGCCGGGCAGTACCCGCACATCGGTGACGCGCCACGGAAATGTCATTTCGTTCATTTGCAGGTGATCTCAATCAGCTTGTGCATGGACAGCACATCGACGGGGATGGTGATGCCATTGTCATCTGCGGTGAAGGGAATTTCCGTGCCGTCCGGCTGAGACTTGACAGAAGCCGCATCAATGCCGCGCAGCGTGACGGACAGGTTGTGAAGATCAACGAGATCCTCGATGACCTCAATGCCGGTGCCGCGCACGCAGGTGTGGGCAAACAGCAGATGCAGCTGGTACTTTCCGCCGTCCGCATCGCGCGTCAGCGTGACCACACCGCGGTCGGGAAGACCCGTCACGGTGACGGTCTTTGTCTCACCGATCAATTTTTCAACAGCGTTTAAGAACAGTTCTTTGAGGCACAGGCTGCCCTTGGTTGCATAGTCCTCGAAGATGTTCCAGCCGATGTACGCTGTGTTTTTCGTGTAAACGGCGGCAGGGCGGCGGGAATCGGGAATGTCGGGGGTGTGCTGATGCGAGGAGAAGTGCTCGGGCGTGCGGTTGAAGTACGGCTCTGCAAGGTAGGCAAAGACCTCCGCGCCCCCGCACGGGACGATGTTCTGCGCCTCGGAATACATGACATAGGAGGTCACGCCGTTGACCATTTTGGTCTGCTCCGCCGGAACCATATAGGACGGACGGTAGGCATTGACGCCCTCATATTGCACGCCGAGGTCGATGGCAAACGCATCACCTGCGACGTTCAGACCGGACTTGCCGGTTGCGAGAAGCTTACCGCCGCCGGCCACAAAAGCATTCAGACGTGCGACAAGGGCTTCGTCCACAGGGATCGCATCGGGCAGAATGACGAGCTTGTAGGTGTCAAACGGGGTTTCCATGTCGATCAGATCAAAGAGGTACTTGCCCTCCAGCAGCATCCGGCACGCACCGATGTCGGGCTTGGAGTTGCGGTCGTTGGTTTTTGCCGCCGCTTCCACGGACAGCACGGCAACGTCAGAAACAGCGATCTTGTCACGGCAGAAAGGTTCCTTTGCTTCAACTTCCTTGTATGCCGCGCCGATCAGATCGTAGGTGGAGAGATTCATCTCGCCCGACGGGTGCATCTGGTCGCCGATGGAGCATTTTGCGCCGAGGGCAATCGACAGCGCGGTTTCATAGCGGAGGGCATTGGGATGCTTGAAGCCGCCGAACTCGCCCCATGTCGTGTGGAATTTGCCGGTCATGCCGAGGTATTCCATGCCGAGATTGCGCACATACGCCGCGCTCATCGGGAAGTGGTCATAGCCCCAGCCGCCCGTCGGCAGGGATTCCAGTTCCAGATGCGTATCAAAGTCGGCAATGTCGCGTCTGCCGCGCGTGATGTTGCCGGCATTGTGGAAGATGAAGGTTTCGGGATTGTACTTGCGGACAGCGGCTTCACAGCGGCGCGCGTATTCCGCGTAGACCATCTCGCCGTGCTTTGCAACGTCCGCGGGGTTGTGCGGATCAAGTCCCTTTTCGCGCATCGAGGCAAGACAGTGCTGGCAGTAGCAGGTGCGGACAGCGGAGATGTCAAGGAAGATGCCGACGGGGTTGTAGCGCTCCATGACTTCCTCGATCTGTGCCTGCAGCTGATCCATATACGGCGTGTTGTAGCAGAACAGCTTGTATCCGGCGCTGTTCAGAAAATCGGGACCGTAGTTCGGCGAATGACGGACGAGCCATTCGGGATGGCGGTTGGCTTCCTTTTCGTCAAAGCCTGCGGAAATGTAAACGGGCGCGTTGACGCCGAGTTCCTTGCATACCGCCAGCTGCTCGCCGAGGAGGTCGAATTTCAGTCCGGGATGCATTTCGTTTGCCGTCGTCGGATGGTAGGAGTAGCCATGATGGCACTTTGAGAAGACGGTGATGGAGTTGACATGCCCGCGCTTCAATGCCTCGGCAAACTGTTCACGGGAGAAGCGCTCACCGACGGAGGGAATGGCAGGGGAGGTGTGGAAGTCGAGGTGTACCTGACGGTAGGGGATATTCTTTGCTTTCATAATCATGCTCTCCTTTCGGAAATTGTGGGTGGATATTGATGGAACAACGAGATTTTTTGTTTATAGGTAAATTGCACTCTTGACAAAGCGCGCAAACCTCGGTATAATTAAAGTGTGTTATTATGCGTACAAGGGAGGATACGTCCATGGAGGCTTATCAGCAGTATACCGAGGATATGATTTCCGATCTGCAGACGGTGTTCGGGGCGCGGCTTTGCTATGTCGGACTGCAGGGCAGTTATCTGCGCGGCGAGGCGCATGCGGGTTCTGACCTTGACCTGATGGTCGTCATCGACGGGTTGTCCCCGGACGATCTGAATCTCTACCGCGCGTGTCTTGCAAACCGCGGCGATGGGATCCCGTCCTGCGGGTTTCTGTGCGGCAGGGCAGAGCTTTCCGCGTGGAATCCTCTGGAGGCGGCGCATGTTCTTCACAGCACAAAAGACCTTTTTGGCACGCTTGCACCGCTTCTGCCGCCGTATACCGAAGACGATCACCGCCGGTATGTACAGCTGTCGCTTGGCAGCTTCTATCACGCGCTGTGTCACAGATATGTGCACGGCGGTGAGGAGGGAAGAGCCGTTTCGCTCGGCAGACACGAAAAAGAGCTGTTTTTCCTTTTGCAGGATCTGCATTTTCTGCGATGCGGTGTTTTTATACCGACACGAGCAGCGCTGTATGACGCGCTGCATCCGCAGGACCGCGCGGTCTGGGATGCGGTGAAGGCGGCAGGCGATCATCCGGATGCCATCGATTTTGCGCAGGCATTTGCCGATATTTTTGCGTGGTGTCAGTCGGTGCTGTATGAAATCAGCGCAGCAAATTGACGATTCGACAGACTATTTATAAATCCAACAGAAAAATATTGAAAATATGAACATTTCCGACAGAATTTTAAAACAGCGTTTAGAAAACGTCTATTTCCTCTGGGGACGCGGAAAAACGACAATCGCCGCCATTCTGCACGATCGGTTTGACGCGGTCGTCTACAGCACCGACGACAGCCGCTGGCCGCATATGTGTCAAGCGCATCCCGATGAGCAGCCGTATATGTGCCGCGACTATGAAGCGGAATACGGTGTGTCCTTCTGGGAGCTTCCCAAAGCGGTCATTGCCGAACGCGAGGCGCATTTCCTTTGCGAGATGACACCGTTTATCATCGCCGACCTGCTGATGATGGCAGGGAAGCATCCGATTGTCATCTGCGAGGGCGATATCGATTACGAAGCCGCAGCGCCGATTGCCAGCCATGCGGTGTATCTGTGCAACCGTTCGACCGGGTTTGACTGGTTTGACCGCCCGGATCACGCCGATGCACTCGACGCCATCCGCCGCCGCGCGGATCTGACCGATGCTGAAAAACAGGCGAAGATCGACGCGGCATATGAGGCTGTCGGCACGGACGAGGGCAGGATTCCCGCATGGGTCAGAGAACACGGCATTGATGTCGTCATCTGGGACGATCACACCGCGCCGGACGAAACGGCAGATGCTGTCGCTGAAATTTTTGGTTTGTCGTAGTCCTTCCGCAATGAGGCACTGCTGTCAACTTAATCAGAAGCAGACGATGACAAGACGCTTGTAGGGGCGCCCATTGGGCGTCCGCACATTGGAAGGATAACACTTCAATTTTGATGTTCAAACATGAATTTACCCGTTATAGGTTTGATATTATCCAAGTCAGTTCACCTGCGATGGACGCGCAATGCGCGCCCCTACGGATGAAGAGAAGCGTCTTCGTATCCTATAACCATCATATAATCCTTAAGTTGACAGCATTACCCTCATGAGGAAGACTGACACATTATATAAAATAAATGTTATCCTATAATATCAGAACTGTACCGTCTTGCCGCCCTGATTGCCGCTCTCCTCGATGGTATGGAGCAGGCGGATCGTCTCACGGCTCTCAAATGCCGGATTGAACGTGTTCTCCTTGCCGTCGCGGATACATTCTGCGAGATACTTGGTCTCCGAGTAGTACGGGTTGTCGGTATTGATGCCGGAAACGGTGGACAGATCCACCGGCTGCAGACCGTTTTCGTAGGTACCCAGCTCCAGAACACCGCGGCGCAGCTGCAGGGTGGCGCGCTCAAAGTTGACGACGAAGTCCGCCGTGAAGGGCAGACCTTTCCATGACCAGTCGGATTCCGCGCAGACAACAGGACCGTCATAATGGAAGATGCCGGCGAACGCGTCGTTCTTCGAGCCCTCAAACGAGGTGCGGGTCATTGCGGTAACGGCACGCGGATTGCCGAGCACACAGCGGATCATGTCCGCGTCATGAATGTGCAGATCGTAAAGACCGCCGCCGGACAGCTCCTTGGTTAAGAACCAGTTGTTCCAGCCCATCGGTGCATGCGCGGAGGAAGAACGGGTAAAGCGCACGGAAACGACGTCGCCCCAGGTCTTCTCGTCGGCCAGCTTCTTTAAGTACTGATAATCACCCTCAAAGCGCAGAACCTGTCCGATCAGCAGCTGTCTGTCTGCCGCCTTTGCCGCCGCGATCATTTCGTCGCAGTCCTCGACGGTCAGTGCCATCGGCTTTTCGCACAGAACGTGGATGCCGTGCTCCAGACATTTGATCGTCGCCCACTTGTGCAGATACGTCGGCAGCGCGATTGTGACCATGTCGAGCGCCTCGTTTGCCAGCATTTCATCGAGGTCTTCGTACAGACGGATCTCGCCGGTATCCTGCTTTACGGTGTCCAGACGCTCGCGGCGGATGTCGCAGACACACGTCAGACGGAGCAGATCGCCCTCGCGATTAAAACGATAGTAGTTTCCGAGATGGCCGCCGCCCATGCTGCCGCAGCCGATCAATCCTGCTTTTAACATAATGATTTCCTTCCTTTTAATACATAGGATTTGTTTGACGGGCAGAGAAATGCTCCCGTCGCTGTTGGTATCATAATACCATACACACCGAAATTTGTCAATACGGATTCATTCATAAACCCTGTTTAGAAAAGCATTTTCCATCGAAAGGAGCGCGCGCAGATACCTGCCGCCATGCAATGCCAATATGAGCACCACCGTCGAAAACAAACTCCCGACCGCCTTCTGCGAGCGCATGAAAGCCTTGCTCGGAGATGACTATCCCGCGTTTATAGCATCCTATGAGCGACCGATGCAGCGCGGTCTGCGCGTCAATCCTTATAAAGCGGATGTTGAAACCGTTGTATCCGCGCTGTCCGATCTGCCGCTCCGTCCGATCCCGTATGAGAAAAACGGCTTCTACCTTGACTGCGCGGAGGTCGGCACGGGCAATCATCCGCTCCATCACGCAGGTGCATTCTACCTGCAGGAGCCGGCGGCGATGCTGCCTGTCGCGTCTGCCGTGATCGAACAAGGCGATTTTGTCCTCGATGTCTGTGCCGCGCCCGGCGGGAAATCGACCCAGCTTGCGGCCGCGATCGGGCGGGGCGGGCTGCTTGTCTGCAATGAATTTGTGCCGTCGCGCGCAAAGATCCTGCTGTCCAACATCGAGCGTCTCGGCATTCCCAATGCCGTCGTCACCAACACCGATGCCGCACATCTGCGTGCCTGGTATGAGGGCTGTTTTGACTGCGTTGTCGTGGATGCACCGTGCTCCGGTGAGGGGATGTTCCGCAAAAACGAGGATGCCATCCGTGAGTGGTCGGAGGAAAACGTCGCCATGTGTGCCGCACGGTCCTATGAAATCCTCTCGGATGCCGCACACTGTCTGCGCCCGGGCGGTACGCTGATCTATTCGACCTGTACGTTTGCACCGGAGGAAAACGAGTGGCTGATCGCCCGCTTTCTGGCGGCCGAACCGGGGTACTCCGTCGAGGCGCTCCCGCAGGCGGTGCGCGCGATGACTGTGCCGGGTCTCGCAGTGGACGGCTGTGCCGGGGATCTGACCCGTTCGGCGCGATGCTATCCGCATATCACGGGCGGTGAGGGGCAGTTCGTCTGCGTCCTGCGCAAGGCAGGGGATGCACCCCGGGCACCGATCGGCGGCTCCGCATTTGAAAAGATGACAAAGGACGAGCTGAGCGCGGTACGCACGCTGATGCAGGATCTTTTCAAGCCCGACGATGCACCGCAGGCGGTGCGCCATCGCGGCATGCTGTATGCCGTGCCGCCGCAGCTTGCGGTATCGGGCACGTGCTTTTCGCTCGGTGTGCGCATCGGAGAACAGAAGGGGACACGGCTGGCACCGCACCATCAGCTGTGCTCCGCCTACGGCACGCATATGAAGCGCAGGTGGGAATTTGCGCCCGATGATCCGCGGATCCTGCGGTATCTGCACGGCGAAACCGTCGATATCACCGATGATGAATGCACGGGAGAAACGGGCGACGGCTTTGGCTGCGTCACGGTCTGCGGCTGTGCGCTTGGCGGCGGAAAGCGCGTCGGCAATACGCTGAAAAATCATTATCCCAAGGGACTCCGCATCCCGAATCTTTGAAATTTTCCAATTTATAATCGCTATTTACCAATAGACGCCGTTTTGATAAAGACCATTTAATAAATGCGGTTCCGTCATCCAAGCGCGACATCGAGGATCATCATCAGCAGAAATCCCGCCACCGTGCTCAATGTTCCGATGAATGAGACCCGATCGCCGTCGTGCATTGCATTGGCCGATGGGATCAGCTCCTCGGCGACAACATACAGCATCGCGCCTGCCGCAAACGACAGCAGCCACGGCATGACAGCGTCCGCCTCGCACAGAAAAAACACGGTCAGCAGCCCGGCGATCGGTTCGACGATGCCTGATAGGCATCCGCGCAGAAATGCGCGCCACGGTGTGAGTGATCCTTCGCCGCGGCACAGCGGCAGCGATACCGCCGCACCCTCCGGAAAATTCTGGATTCCGATACCAAGTGACAGCGCAATCGCCGCCGACACCTGCGCGCCGCAGGCTGCATGGCCGCCCTCGGACAATAACAGACCGAGGGACAGCTCCGACACAGGATCGCTGCGTATCGCGTCAGCCGCAAGTGCGGCTGCGACACCGACAGCCATACCTTCCGGAATGTTGTGTACCGTCATCGCCAGCTGTAAAAGAAAGCTGCCGCCGTCATCGCCGCCCGTACCTGACACCGCCTGCACGCGCATCACCGCAAGGTCAGCCGCAAGCAAAAACAGAACGCCGAGCGACAGTCCGACCGAGGCCGGAAGCCAGCCCAGCAGACCGAGACCGGCCGCGGCTTCGATTGCCGGATTCAATAAGCTCCAGATGGATGCTGCAAGCATCACACCTGCCGAAAATCCCAAAAACGCACGCCGGAATGCCGCGTGCATACCGCGCGGACACAGAAATACGGCGGCCGCGCCGAGTACCGTCATCAGAAACGGAAACAGACAGCAAAGAACGATGCCCGCTGTAAGCTCTATCTGCATACCGTCATTCCTCCAATCCAAAGAAATAGCGCTCACTGCGGTATATGCATCCGCACGGGCTTATGTGCATGCCGATTTCCGTATACGCTGTAGGAATATGCATAAAGAATCATTTAAATAAGTATTTATTATAATCTTTGAGAGACCGGGATAACACTTCCCCCGACCGATCATATAACAATTTCATGCAGAAAGGACCCGATTATGAAAACGTATACCTGTACACCGGACCGTGCAAATCCCCTGCGCGTCTTCGGACTTCTCCCGTACTACGACGGCGAAGGATTTTCCAAATGTCACAGATCCATTCTTGAGACGATTCCGCGCATTGCCGGACTCGGCGCACGCAGCTGCGGCGGCCGCATCTGCTTCCGGACAAATGCAAAAACGATGACCTTGCGTATGACGCTTGCTTATGTCTGCTACGACATCGGCATTTCGACCTACGGCTGCTCATCGGCCGATGTGTATCTCGGCGCACGTCCGAATGCCGTCTTTGCGGGACTGCTCAACCCGCCCGGCGACAAGCGCGAAACCTCCGGTGCGGTCGCTGTCCGTACCTTCCCGCTCTGCGGCGAGTGGCAGGACATCACCGTCGTTCTGCCGCGCAATGAGACGGTTACCGCATTTTCTGTCGAGATCGATGATGACGCAGACATCGCACCGCCGACACCGTACCGCAATGAACGTCCGGTTGTCTTCTACGGCTCATCGATTACCGAGGGCGGCTGCCCGACGCGCGTCGGCTGCAACTACGTTTCCCTTCTGTCCAACCGTCTGAACATCGACGTCATCAACTACGGCTTTTCCGGCAACGCACGCGGCGATCTGCGCTTTGCCGAATACATACTGCAGGCCGCCCCGTCCATCTTTGTCTACGACTACGACCACAATGCCCCCACACCCGAACACCTTGCCGAAACGCATGAGCCGTTCTACCGACTGATCAGAGATGCCCGTCCCGATCTGCCGATCATCATGATGACACGTCCGGACTTCCTCTGCGATGACGATGCCGCACGCCGCCGCGCGATCGTGCGAAGAACCTACGAAAACGCACTTGCAGCCGGAGACCGCCTTGTCCGCTTCATCGACGGCAGAACGTTCTTCCCGCCCGCCATCCGCCGTGACTGCTCGGTCGATACCTGCCATCCCAACGACATGGGCTTCCATTATATGGCAGAAGCCGTCACACCGCATCTGCTTGATTTTCTGGAGATGGGATATCTATAAAAGGGGGCTGTTGCACGAACTTGCAGCACCTCGTGTCACTGAAAACAGCATGGCTGCTTTCGGTGATTGAGGGAGTGTTTGGTTGATCTAAGCCAACTTCCTCCGTCGCACTTCGTGTGCCACCTCCCTCGATGAGGGTAATGCTGTCAACTTAAGAGGTAGGCGGTTTCAAGGTGCGCGTAGGGCGTGAAGCATACCTGCTTCGGATTGCCTCCCGCCGTACCTCACAATTCGATGACGAAAATAATAGAAAACACACATATTCCAATGAATGATATATGAAACGGTATGTTGTTCTCCCACAGTGGCGGGAGACAAGCCCGAGGCATACTTGCCTCTCCCTACGCGGATTTTGAACCATCTGCGTATACCATAACCAGCATCTAATCCTTAAGTTGACAGCATTGCCTCGTTGAAGGAGGCATAATATAACCACACCAAAAGCGCGTCCGCACATCATGGAGACAGCACTTCAATTTTGACCTTCATCTGACACCACAGCCTACGCTCCGCGCACATCTTAAAATCTTCAACACAAAAGAAAGGACCCAAATCATGAAAACCCGTATTCTCGCACTTCTCCTTGCCCTGCTCTGTACCCTCTCCTTTGCCGCCTGTGACACACCGGATGGCACAGACCCCAACGATACCGGCATCACCGCGGAAACCGAGGAGGAAACGACCGAGGAGCCGATCATCATCAACGAGGACACGCTCGTTCTGGCGCAGGATAAGCAGTCCGAATATTTCATCGTCCGCTCCGTTGACTCCACCGACGCGGAGATCAAAGCGGCGTACGACCTGCACAACTACCTGTCCAAAATAACCGGCTGCCGTATCCGCATCATCACCGATGACCAGCCGGAGACCGATTATGAGCTCGTCGTCGGCTATACCAACCGCTCCCCGGAGGATCAGTTCGACGAAGAAGCACTCGGCGAGGAAGGCTTTGCCATCGAAACCGTCGGCAAGAAGCTGTTCATCGCCGGCAGTGACACACGCGGTGCACTCTACGGCGTATATACGTTCCTCGAGGAATACCTCGGTGTGCGCTTCTACGCCTCCGACTACGAGTACATCCCGAAAAAGCCGGTGCTCGCCCTGCAGCCGATTGCGCGCGATACGCAGATTCCCGTCTTTGAGTACCGCGACATCGACTTTGTCATCTCCCGTGTCGACAACTTCCAGACCAAGCTGAAGATCAACGGCGTCAATGCACCCTCCGATCCGTCCACCGGCGGCAAGACCGATTACGTCGGCGGCTTCGTCCATACCTTCAACAGCCTGGTCTCCCCCGACCTCTATCGTTCCTCCCATCCGGAATACTGGGGCATGAACCCCGACGGATCGCCGCAGGATGAGGGCGGCCGTCAGCTGTGCCTGTCCAATCCCGAGGTACTGCAGATCGCCACGGAATCCGTCCGCACGCTGCTGGAAAACAACCCGCACACCGACATCATCTCCATCTCCCAGAACGACTCCGGTGAGCAGCTGCCCTGTATGTGCAAAAACTGCCAGGCAATCTACGACGAGGAGGGCGCGTACTCCGGCGCGATCATCCGCTTTGTCAATGCGATTGCAAACGAATTTGCCGAGGACTATCCGAACGTGAAGTTCGATACCCTTGCCTACCGCTATTCCCGTTCTGTCTGCAAGACCAAGCCTGCCGACAACGTCATCGTCCGTCTGTGTACGATCGAGTGCTGCTTCTCGCATCCGCTCGGCACCTGTCCCGATGTCTACGGCAAGGCAAACTCCGACAACACGATCGCCGAGGACATCGCGGCATGGGGTGAGATCACCGACAACATCTACGTCTGGGACTATGTCACAAACTATGCCGAATCGGTCACGATCTTCCCGAACTTCAATACCCTGCTCCCCAACGCACGCTTCTTCGCTGAGCACAATGTCATCGGTCTGTATGAAGAAGGCAACTACTTCTCCGACACCTGCGACTTCTCCGAGCTTCGCTCCTACATCATGGCAAAGATTCTGTGGGATCCGTACATGTCCGAGGAAGAATACTGGGGTCACATCGACGACTTCCTGCGCGGCTATTACGGACGTGGCTGGAAATCGATCCGCGCCTACATCGACCTTGCACAGGACCTTGTCAAGGATATCCACTTCGGCATTTACGACCGCGCGGCGATTGCACTGTACAAGTCCGAGATCGTCGGTTCCAACCGCAACGAGCTGCCAGAGTCTCTGACGCTCGACATGATCAAAAATTACGAGACCACCGACTGGACACCGTATCTGTGGTATTACCGTGCGGCAGAGCCGTCCCCGCTTGTCACCGAGGGCTACAAGCTCTTTGACGAAGCGATGGCGCAGGCGGACGAGGATCAGCTTCTGCGTCTGGAAAAGCTCCGTCTGCAGATCGACTTCCTCTATTCCTACACGCTTTACAAAAACTACGGTCGCGACTTTATCTATGACAACATCGAGCAGCTGCTCCTCAACTTCTTCAAAAAGCATCCGGACGGACAGAATGTTCCCAAGGAGGAGCAAAACAGCTACATCCGCACCATCCGCCAGTATGCCGCAGAATCCTATCTTGCGGAATACGAGGAATTCAACCGCACCCTCTGCGACCGCGCCGTCTGGCACGGCATCGATATGATGTACGAGGGCTGCTACAGTCTGAGTGAGAACAAGGAACGGCTGGCATTCAACTGTGTCCCGCGTGAGTGGAAGTAAAATACTTTGCCCTGCAAACACGAAATGCAAAAAACTCTTGACTTTTCGGCAGATTGTCTGTATAATAAATACAATAAATCAAAATGAAAGGAAGCATGACAGCGGTACGCACAACCTGCCGCCGTCATGCAGCTACCGCCATGAAACATCAAGTGAGACAGATTACATCCGCGCTTCTTGCCCTGCTTGCATCCGCATCCGTTCTCTGTGCCTGCGGTGCAGATCCCGCAGCGCCCGCTGTCACCGACGCACCGGATACCGACGTGACAGCGGCTGATACCGCAGCCCAGACCGAGCCTCTGATCGACTGGAAGTCTGCCGGCCTTGAACAGGTGGACTACAACGGTGAGGAATTCCACTTCGCTGTGCAGAATATCACCGCCAATACCTATGCATGGTTCATGATGGATCCAGATGAGGCCAACGGTGAGGTGCTCAACGATGCCATTTTCAACCGGAACGCCAAGATCGAGGAGCTGTTCAATATCTCGATCACCTCGGTTTACGACGATAACCCGCATAATCTGATCAAGAAATCGGTCTCCGCAGGCGATGCTGCATACGATGCCACGCTGTGCTATCTGAATAATCTTTATGCCATTGCGCGCGACGGCAATCTTTATAACTGGTACGATCTGCCCAACATCAATCTGGAGGCAGAATGGTGGGATCAGACCTTTATTTCCCAGCTGACGCTGATGGGACAGCTGTATGGCTGCTCCGGTGATATCTCCCCCGCCATGAACATCCGCTGCTTTGCAATGCTGTTCAATAAGGACATGTGCAATTCCCTCGGCATTGAGATGCCGTATCAGTACGTGCTCGACGGCACATGGACGCTCGACCGCTTCCGGGGCTATGTCACCGATATCAACTCCGACCTGAACGGCGACGGCGTTATGGACTATGAGGACCGCTGGGGCTTCTTCTCCGAGGACGGCAACTCGTATATGTACTACTGCTCCAACGGCGGTTCGGTCGTCACCATCGACGGCGACACGGCATACCTTTCGTTCAATACCGCGCCCAATGTGGAGCTCGCGACCGAGGCCATCGCCCTGACGATCAATCCCGAAACCACGCTCCGCGCAAACAAGATGGTCGATGCGAGCACGCTCGGCTGGACGGCGGCGTCCAACTGGTTCGCGGAGGGCAATGCGCTGATCCGCTCGACCTCGCTCGAGCCCGTGCCGCGTGACTTCCGTTCCCTCGATGTCAACTTCGGTATCGTTCCTTATCCGAAGCTCGATGAATCGCAGAAGGATTACCATTCGATGGGCGACAATGCCAGTGCCCGCGTCATCGGTGTTCCGGTAACCTCCGATGCGGAATTTGTCTCCACGATCCTCGAGGTCCTCGCCGCAGAATCGGTCAATACCGTATCGACGGCGTTCTATGACCGCTGCCTTGACGGTAAGATCATGCGTGACGAAGAATCCTCCGCCATGCTCGACATCATCTTTGCAAATAAGGTCTTTGACCTCGGGCTGATCTATAACCTCGGCTCGTTCAAGGATAAGCTCGTCTCACAGGAAAAGAAAGGCTCCACCGATGTTGCATCGGTCTTTGCATCCATCGAAAAGACAGCGCAGAAAGCACTGGACAAGGTTCTCGAAGATTTCGAAGCACTTGCATCCAACTGATTATTTGAAAGAACCGCATCAGCCAAACGCCTCCGCCTCACCCACCCAGGTGCGCGGAGGCGTGATTTGTGTGTCTGCCGCCGGGAAGGCAGCCCTTTCCTTTGCTCTTTCTTTGCCGGGAAGGCGGCAGCTGCGGACTTGACAAGATAAGAAATTTATAGTATAATTTATAGGATTACGTTTTCCGGAAAATGAATGATTGATAAAGGAGGATCGGGGGACGATGAAGACAGATACCAAAACCATGTATGCCTCAATGCCGCCGTGGCGCTTGTTTTTCACCGTTGCACTGCCCGGCATGATCAGCATGTTCGCCATGTCGGTCTACAGCATCATCGAAGGCATTTTCATCGGTCAGCGGCTCGGTGAGGCTGCCTTTGCGGCGGTCAATATCGCGTTCCCGATCATCATGATCAACTTTTCCCTGTCCGACCTCGTCGGTGTCGGTGCATCGGTTCCGATCTCGATCGCGCTCGGCCGCAAGGACGAAAAAACCGCGAACAACTTCTTCTCCTGCTCGGTGCTGATGATCTTTCTGACAGCATTCATCATGGGCTGCGTCATGTTCTTCGCCGCAGAACCGCTTGCGTATCTGATGGGCGCGGATGATGCCCTTGCGCAGACCGCCGCGCGGTACATCCGGACGTATGCGCTGTGCAGTCCGCTGTCGGCCATCTTCTTTGCGATGGACAACTATCTGCGCATCAGCGGGTATGTGCGCATGAGCATGTGCATCAACCTTTTCTGCAATGCGGCAACGCTGGTATTGCTGACCGTCTTTCTGCTCGTCTGCGAAATGGATGTCGTCGGCTCCGCGCTCGCCTGCTGCATCGCCATGTGCATCTGCTCCGTGATCGCAATGGTGCCGTTTCTCCGCGGAAAAGCGCTTCTGCACTTTGTCCGCCCGCACCTCTCGTTTGCCATGATCCGGCAGATCATCGCGTGCGGCTCACCTGCGTTCCTCAGCAACATTGCCGGCCGCGTGACCTCGATCCTCATGAACATTTCCCTGATGACCCTCGGTGTCCGCTTTCTCGGCGAGGGCGGCGGTACCACCGCCGTTGCGGCATACTCCGTTCTGATGTATTCCGGTGAGATGTGCCAGCCGCTGCTGTACGGCATGGGCGATTCGCTCTCACCCGCACTCGGCTATAACCGCGGTGCCGGCAGCCATGCGCGTGTTACGGCGATCGCACGGTGCGGCTACATCGGTGCCGCTGCGGTCAGCTTCGCGGCGGCAGCCGTTCTGTTCTTCTTTGCGCACCCGATCGCCGCACTGTTTGTCGATGCAGGCGATGCCGCGCTTCTGCAGCTGTCCTCCGAGGCGCTGCGGCTGTTCAGCGTCACCTATCTGCTCCGCTGGTTCCCCATCATCACCCAGAGCTTCCTCAGTGCCATTGAAAAGCCGGTGCACGCAACAATTCTGTCAACCTCCATTGCGATGGTCTTCCCTGTGCTGATGCTTGCCCTTCTGTGGCGGCTCGGTCTGACTGGTATCTGGCTGAATATGGCCGGTACTACGGCACTCGCCGCCGTGCTCGGCGTATTCCTTCTGCGGCATGTCATACGCTCCGATCGGCGTGCACAGGATGCAGCCGACAAATCAACCGAATAAAGCAATCCCGCACACCGTTTCTGCATGACCAAAACGGTGCGCGGGATATTTTTCACGATATTTGACATTGGGTTGCTCAGACGGTCAGCTCCCGCAGGCGCGACAGCGTCTCGCCGTCACATTCCGGTGTGTCGGCAAGCGGGAACGGAATGCCGAGCTTTGCGTATTTTTCCGTACAGAGCTTGCGGAACGGCAGAAGCTCGATCGTCTCAAGATTCCGGTACGCCCGCGCCATGCGGACGATTTCACGGATGTGGTCTTCCCCGTCCGTAAGTGATGGTACCACAACATGGCGCACGCGGATGCGGCAACCAAGCTCGTCGCATGCGGCGAGAAATTCGTTTGTCACGGCAAGCGAGGTTCCGAATATGCCGCGGCATCCGTCTTCCGTCGAATGCTTGATGTCACACAGGACAGTGTCGGTATGCGCGAGCACCGCACGCACGCCGTCATCCGGCACCATCCCTGCAGTATCGAGGCAGGTCGAGATGCCGCGTCGGTGGCATTCCGCGAAAAATTCCGCAAGGAACGCGCGCTGTACAAGCGGTTCTCCGCCCGATACGGTCACACCTCCCGTCTTCCCGAAGTAGCTTCTGTACCGCTCTGCCCGGTCGCAGAGGTCATTCACGGTGTATTCCGTCCCGCCGTTATACGGCTTGGTGTCCGGATTGTGGCAGTACGGGCAGCGGTACGGACAGCCCTGCAGAAAGATGACATACCGCAGCCCCGGTCCGTCCACAGCACCGAGGGATTGGAAGGAATGGACACGCAAGGTGGGATAGGTAGACATAGAGCTCCTTTATAAAATGAGAAATTAGAAATGAGAAATTAGAAATGGGAAATTAGAAATTAACTTGTCGGGATCGTTTTACCGACAGAAGCAATTCTTTATTTCTAACTTTAATTTCTATTCTCTCATAGGTTCTGTTTTCAAAAACTGAAATGGTCAATTTTTCAATTTTTGTGTGATTGTGGTCAGGATGGCGAGTACTTCTTTGATATCATTGTCAATGTCAGTGTACTCTTTTTCTGACAGATAGTCGGTCTTATAGAGAAGCCTTAACCAGTAATCGGTTTCATTGGCTTCTTTGTATGCTATATACATTTTTGCCTGAAAATCGGCACGGCTCTGCGCTTTTTGCGCTTCGGATATATTGGCGCCAATCGAGGTACCACACCGCAGAAGCTGTTTTGAAAGTACAAACTCCCTTTTTTGTTCGGTCAGATACTTGTACAAATTCACAATCCGTACCGCAAAGGCAAAACTTTTCTCTTCAACGATATTTTCTTTCATAACAACAATGGAGTGATTTATTGAGAAATTTGGAATAAGAAATGAGAAATTGAGTTTACTTGTCGGAAACGCTGTTTCCGAAAGATACAATTCCTCATTTCTAACTTAAATTTCTAATTCCTAATTTCTAATTCCTAATTTACATAACTCCGTGGAACGTTCTTGCAATGACTTCCTTCTGCTGTTCTTTGGACAGGCGGTGGAAGTTGACGGCATAGCCGGAGACGCGGATGGTGAGGTTGGGGTACTTCTCGGGATGCTCGGAGGCGTCGACGAGCATATCGCGGTTGAAGACGTTGACATTGATGTGCTGTGCACCCTGCGCAAAGTAGCCGTCAATGATGCCGCAGAGATTGGAGTGGCGGCTTTCGTCATCGGCACCGAGCGCCTGCGGAACGATGCAGAAGGTATTGGAGATACCGTCCTTGCAGACATCGTAGGAAAGCTTTGCAACGGAGTTCAGCGAAGCGAGCGCACCGGAGGCGTCACGGCCGTGCATCGGGTTGGCACCGGGTGCAAACGGCTCGCCCAGACGTCTGCCGTCGGGGGTGTTGCCGGTCTTCTTGCCGTAGACGACGTTGGAGGTGATGGTCAGAATCGACAGCGTGTGCTCCGCACCGCGGTAAGTCGGAATGGCCTTGAGCGCTTCGTAGAACTTTCCGACCTGCTCGACAGCGATCGCATCGGCGCGGTCATCGTCGTTGCCGTACTTGGGGAAGTCGCCGACCGTTTCAAAGTCGGTGATGAGCCCCGTCTCATCGCGGATGACACGCACCCGGGCGTGCTTGATGGCGGAGAGGGAGTCGGCAAGCACGGAGAGACCCGCAATGCCGAACGCCATATAGCGGTGGACATCGGTGTCGTGCAGTGCCATCTGCAGCTTTTCGTATGCATATTTGTCATGCATGTAGTGGATCATATTCATGGCCTTGACGTAGGTTCCTGCAAGCCACGGACGGTATTCGTCCATCAGCGCACAAGCCGTCTCATAGTCAAGAATCTCGCCCTCAAAGCGCTTTCCTGCCGGCGCGATCTGTTCCCCGCTCTTTTCATCGCGGCCGCCGTTGAGGGACAGCAGAAGCAGCTTGACGAGGTTGGCGCGCGCACCGAAGAACTGCATATCTTTGCCCACTCTCATCGCAGAAACACAGCAGGCAATCGCATAGTCGTCACCGTAGACCGGACGCATGACATCGTCGTTTTCGTACTGAATGGAGTCGGTGTCGCAGGAGACCTTCGCGGCATAGCGGCGGAAGCCCTCGGGCAGGTCACGCGACCACAGAACGGTCAGGTTCGGTTCAGCCGACGGATTGAGGTTATACAGTGTGTGCAGAATGCGGAAGGAGGACTTTGTGACCAACGTTCTGCCGTCGACACCCATACCGCCGATCGCCTCGGTGATCCACATCGGGTCGCCGGCGAACAGCTCATTGTATTCGGGCGTGCGCAGATGACGCGCCATACGCAGCTTCATAACGAAGTCGTCGATGAATTCCTGGATCTGCTCCTCGGTGTAAACGCCGGATTTCAGATCGCGCTCAAAGTAGATGTCGAGGAACGTCATCGTGCGTCCGAGGCTCATTGCCGCGCCGTTCTGCTCCTTGATGGCACCGAGGTAGCCGAAATACAGCCACTGCACCGCCTCGCGGGAATCCTTTGCCGGCACGGAAATGTCAAAGCCGTACATTTCCGCCATCGTCTTTAACTTTTCAAGGAAGGAGATCTGCTGGTACAGCTCCTCAAGACGGCGGATATCGTCCGCTTCCACATTGAAGGAGGCGATCTGCGCCTTGTCACGCTTCTTTTCTTCGATCAGACGGTCAACACCGTACAGTGCGACGCGGCGGTAGTCGCCGATGATGCGTCCGCGGCCGTAGGCATCCGGAAGACCGGTGATGATGCCGGTGTGACGGGCTGCGCGGATGGCGTCGTTGTAGACGCGGAAGACGCCGTCGTTGTGCGTCGTGCGGTACTTGAATTCACGCTCGACCTTTTCCGACAGCTGATAGCCGTATGCCTTGCACGCCTTGCGTGTCATGTTGATGCCGCCGAACGGGTTGACGGCACGTTTGAGCGGCTTGTCCGTCTGCAGACCGACAATGATCTCATTGTCACGGTCGAGATATCCGGGAGCGAAATTGCACAGGGATGCAACGGTCTCGGTATCGATGTCGAGAACACCGCCCTTTGCCGCTTCCTCTGCCAGGAGCGCATCGAGCTTCCGGTTGAGGTTCTTTGTGCGCTCGGTCGCAGGTGCGAGGAAGGATGCATCTCCCTCGTAGGGTGTATAATTCTTCTGTATAAAATCGCGGACGTTGATCTCATTCTGCCAATCGCCGCCTGCAAAACCCATCCATTGTTCAGCTTTCATTGATGGTATAGTCCTTTCTCATATGCACGATGACCGTGCCTGCGGTTTTGTTGAACTTTCAACAGCAAGAAAAAAGGCCGCACATTCCAGGTGGTGGAAGTGTTGCCCAGACGAAACGGCACCAAGTCAAACCTCACTGTGGTTGCTTCCACCGCGGCATCCGCCGTTTTCCGTCAGAGGCTTTTTGAATGCATTTTTCTTTTTTGCTGCAAAAGTATTATACCATAAAACGACCATTCTGTCAATGTATTCCGCGCATTTTGAAAAAGTATGTAAAATCCATGAAAAAATCCCCGGTTTCGGGCAGCGAATTTTTATGATATGACAAATTTTTTGCCCAAAAACCATAAATGTATGCAAATCTCTTGCCATAGGCCACAAGATATGGTATAATTATCAATGCCCGACAACGGACGGCACTTCACCCCCATGACGAGTGATGCCGCACCGCAGAATGGGCGGCGCTTATAATAATGAACAAAACAGGAGGCCTTTACATGTCGCTTCTATATTGGCTGCAGCAGCTGCGTACCCCCATCGGGGATGCGTTTTTTTCTGCAATCACGTATCTTGGAGACGAGGCGGGATTTCTTGCCGTCGCGCTGGTTTTGTACTGGTGCATCGATAAGAACGCCGCATACTACCTCGCCGCCATCGGCTTTTCCGGCACCGCCGTCAATCAGACACTCAAAATGATGTTCCGCATTCCGCGTCCGTGGGTGCTCGACCCGAATTTCACGATCGTGGAGTCGGCGCGTGAGGCTGCGACCGGGTATTCCTTCCCATCGGGGCATACCCAGAACGCCGTCGGTATCTGGGGCGGTCTTGCCGTGACGCGCCGCAGCACCTGGGCGCGCATCCTTGCGTTTCTCCCGGTCGTTCTCGTTCCGATCTCCCGTATGTATCTCGGCGTGCATACGCCGATGGATGTCGGCGTATCCGCGCTGATCGCCGTCCTGCTCGTCGCCGTCTTTTATCCGCTTTCCCGCCGTGCGCAGCATGATACAAAGGCGCTTGTGCTGCTATTGGCCCCCGGCGTGGTGCTCGGTGTTCTGACGATTCTGTATATGTCACTTGCCTCCTTCCCCGCCGATGTCGATGCCGTGCATCTGACCGCCGCCCGCGCCAATGCATGGAAGCTGACGGGAGCCGCAGCAGCCATGCTCGTATCGGCACTGATCGACCGCAAAAAGCTGCACTTTGAGACCCGTGCCCCCATCCCCGCACAGCTGCTCAAAGCCATCCTCGGCATCGCGCTCGTCCTCGGTCTGAAGGCCGTGCTGAAAGCGCCGCTGTACGCGATTCTGCCGCAGTACCCCTCCGACCTCATCCGTTATTTTGTGACCGTCCTTGCCGCAGGCATTCTGTGGCCGATGACATTCCCCTATTTTGCCCGCATCGGAGAGAAGAAACACCATGAATGATCCCATCGTACCCCGCCTGTATTTTGCGCCGCTTGAGGGCGTGACCGACCGGTTCTTCCGTGCCATTCATGCATCACTCTTTTCCGACTGTCTGCCCGATGCATACTTCGCCCCGTTTTTTACACCGACTCAGGATACACCGATGACCGACCGCGACCGTGCGGCCGTTCTGCCCGAAAACAATCCCGGTATGACGACCGTGCCGCAGATTATGAGCAATACCCCGGGGACCTTTCTGCTCGGTGCGCGGATGCTTGCCGATATGGGCTATACCGAGGTCAATCTCAACCTCGGCTGTCCGTCCGGAACGGTCACGAGCCGCGGACGCGGCGCCGGATTTCTGTCCGATCCCGATGCGCTCGACCGCTTTTTTGACGAAGTGTTCTCGGATCTTCTGTTTTCCCCGTACGGCGGCGGGATGCGCCTGTCCGTCAAGACAAGACTCGGCCTTTTTGCGCCCGACGAGTTTCACGATATTCTGCCCGTCTACAACCGCTATCCGATTGCAGAGCTGATTCTGCATCCGCGTGTCCGGCGTGAAATGTACCGCGGGGATGTCCACACCGATATGACCGTGTGGACGGCGCAGAACACAAGCATTCCCTTATGCATCAACGGCGATCTGTTCACGCCCGAGGATGTCACATCGGTCTGCGATGCGCTCGGCGCTCTGCCGCATGCCGTCATGCTCGGACGCGGCGCCGTGTCCAATCCGATGCTGTTTGCAGGTGTCCGTGCCGCCCTGTCCGGCGCGAAGCTCCCGCCGATCGACAAAGCGCGCATTTACCGCTTCTATGAGGCACTGTGTGAGGATGCCCGCACGCGTCTGTCCGGTGAGCGCCATGTGCTGTTCCGCATGAAGGAGCTGTTTGCGTACTGGATTGTGCTGTTCGCCGATGCCGAGCACCATCGCCGCCGCCTGCGCAAGGCCGCCACGCTCCCGGAGTTCCGCGCCGCAGCGGATGCACTGTTCTCCGAATGCGATCTGTACCCCGATGCCGGCTTTATCGGCAATGCAAAAATGAACGGATAAAAAGACCCCGACGGGCAGCGCCTGCACGCATGTGCAAATCGCTTTACCGTCGGGTTATTTTTATGAAATTGAATCAATCGTCGTCATCCGGCAGCCATGATACGGGCGACCAGCGGGACGGACGTTTTGCGAAATCCGCGTGATCGGGGCTGATGCACCACTCACTCCAGCGGATGCCGGCCTCACGGCAAAGATCGGCAAACGCGCGTCCTGCATCGGCATCCGGGTGCAGCTCGAGCTTCAGATAGGTCCACTGGATACGGGAACGGCGTACCGAATCGATGCGGTCACCTGCCATCGCCTCCGCACGGTCCCAGAAGTCGTCAAATGTGGATTCAAGCGCCAGCAGCTTTCCGCGGTCGAGATAGGAGCGGGGCGTGTCGTAGATGCCCATGTGATGTCCTTTGGTAAACGCCTCCGTCAGATCCAGATACGCGCGGATGTATCGCCAGCCCTCGCCGTAGTACGCGGCCAGAAATTCATCGGTGATGCGGCTGTATTCCTCTGCCGACATGTAGGGATCCCACATCAGCTTTGCGAGCAGATATGCCTTCAGCTCGGCAAATTCGCCCGAAACGGCGGCATTGTGCGCGCCCTCCGGATACATACCGCAGACATGGTGATCCGCAAAGAAGCGCATATTTTCCCGCAAAACGGTCAGATTCGGGAAGGTCGGGATATAGTGCGCGAAATTCGTCACATAGTCCCAGATGTAAATACGGTCACAGATGTCATTCCACGCGAGGATGTCACGGCAGAAGTGTGCGTTCTGCTCACACGACAGATCCTCCAGCGGATGACAGAAGCAGCACTCGATGGAGCACAGGCGCACGCAGACATTCTTGCGCGGACGGGTGATCTTCGGTGCGGTGCGTGTGTAGCGGTAGGCAAGCGTGTCGATGACGACATGCGGATAGTCCCCGGCGATGTCATCGGCGACCGCATTGACGAAGCGCAGCAGTGTTCCTGCTGGGCTTCCCTCCTCTGCGTCGGTCGCGGCACACTTTTCACACTTGCAGTAGTTGCTGTTGTCGTTCTGCGACACGGACACGATGGTAACATCCGGATCTGCGGCAAGAATTTCACGCACGGAAGCGATGGCCCGTCTGAGCATCTCCGGGTCGGACAGACACGGCTGATTCGGTTCTCCGACACCGGTCAGACGCCCCATTGTATGGACAAAGGCGCCGTATTTGACATGACCGCCCTGCTCTGCGGGAATGGGACGGTGATTGATACCGTTCTTGATGCACCAATCGACATGCCCGTTGGCGCACGGCCAGTCGGATTGCCGTGTCTCAAATACAGGCTTGCATGCAATGCCGTCGTCGATGACGATGTCACCCTCACCGAGGTATTCCAGCTGCGGCGTGAAGAAACGCGCACCGGCGTAATGCTCCAGCATACGGTAAACGCCGTAGATAACGCCGCGTCCGTTGCCGCCGTATACCGTCAGCGCGTCCGACGTGACATCGATGCGGAATGCGTCGCGCCCGAGGGTCGGGTCGAGGGCGGTCGTCATCGGATAAGCATCGGGGGCATCCGTAACATCGATACCGAGCCGTGCAAGATATTTGGACAGCTCCGCTGCTGCGTACTGCTCGGGTGGCGTTGTGCCCGCGGTCACGCGCACAGCCGGGATCACAGTTCCTTTGATTTTCAGTTGTCTCATACTCTTATCACCTTTCTGTCAATGTGTATGTTTCTGTCGGTATGTATTTGCGGGATGCATGCATCCATCGGTTCCTTACCCGTTTGGTCATTGAAAACGACGCATCACCCGACAGCGTCGGATTTCACTGTGAGACGGCGTTCTGCTATCCCATCAGCGGAAATGCTCCATCCGTTCTCACCATCATTTTACCGAAAAATGCGGATGTGTGCAATCGGTTTCCGTCGTTGTTTACAAATTGTTTACGTTTGCGCACATCCAAAAATTTTCGGGAACTTTTTCGGCAGATATTGATTTTCCATCTCATTCATGATATAATAAACCAAACAATAAAATTCCGAAAGGAGAAACACAATATGAAATTTTCAGCAGCAGGCGGCTGGTTCGGCGGCGACTGGTACCAGAATGTCCGTATGGGTGCAAAGTACGGCTTTGGTGCAGTTGAACAGCTCGGCTGGAACCACCTCGACCTCGATTTAGCGCGCGCAACACTCGATGAGTGCGGTGTGACCTCGACCTGTATCGTCATTCAGTCCAAGGAGCATCCGGAATACGCGGAGCAGATGGCATGGACGCACGGCATGGTATACGAGGATACCCGCGACATCTTCATCGCTTCCTTCCGCGAATCCGTTGCGGCGGCAAAGAAGATGAACGTCCCGAACATCTGCGCAACCGTCGGCAACCGCCGTTTCGATGTTTCCGACGAGGAACAGTTTGATACCTGCGTCAAGACCTTAAAGGAACTGTCCCATATCGCCGAGGAAGAAGGCATCATGATCGTCCTTGAGCCGCTCAACATCCTCGTCAACCACATGGGCTTCTATCTGGTCACGACCGAACAGGCTGTCAAGATGATCCGTGCGATCGATTCCCCGAACTGCAAGATTCTGTTTGATATCTACCATCAGCAGATCTCCGAGGGCAACGTCATCCGTAATGCGACCGAGAACATCGATCTGATCGGTCACTTCCACATCGGCGACAACCCCGGCAGACGCGAACCCGGCACCGGCGAGATCAACTACGACAAGGTCTTTGGTGCCATCCGTGATGCAGGCTACGACCGCTACCTCGCATTTGAGTGCGGCAGAAGCGTTCCCGTTCCGGAGCTGTGCGTGAATATGCACAAGCTCATCGACAAGTACGATGTCAAATAAGTGAAGAAACAAGGCTGCGGAAAAGCATGGGCTTACCGCAGCCTTGTATGTTATTGGGGCTGATACCACGCATGGGGACGAGTGACGCGCACGCTTCACTCTGCATTACGCTCATATGCACGTCCACGCACGGGGGGATGACGAAGTTCCGTTCAATGAACGGAACTTCAGGAGAAAGGCTATGCCTTTCTCCGTCTTTCCTTTCCTGCGCGACAGAAAGTACCCAAAGAAGCGCGCTTCCGTTCGTGCTGAATTGCCGCCGGACGAAAGCGATA
>JAFTLK010000024.1 GCA_017455975.1 Clostridia bacterium
TATGCGCCGCTTTCAGCAAAGTGAACATTTTCAGCACCGATGTGGATGTTGGTGCCCTTTGCAGCTTCGACAGCTGCGGGAATATCGATGGCGGGTACGCAGAGAACGACGTCACAGTCAGCGCCCTCAACCATCGGAGAAAGCACCTTGATGAAAGCAGCAGCTGCTGTAGGGGTCATGTTCATCTTCCAGTTGCCCGCGATAACGGTTCTTCTGAGATTCTTATCCATGGTTGTAACTTCTTTCTTACCTGATTTATGTTGATGGTTCAAACACAACGGGATTCCGCCGCCGCAAGCCAAGGAAAGAGGAGGTGCGGGGGAGGAAAACTTCGGCGTCTGAGATGGTTTCCTCCCCCGCGGGTCACGTACCACGCAGGGACAGGAAATCGGGTTCGGATGAAATCCCCCACGCCAAAGCCTTCCCCTGTCCGGGGAAGGTGGCACACGAAGTGTGTCGGATGAGGGTGGTAATGGAGATTTTACGAAGTAAAATCCTCTTATTTGTCGTTGAGGCAAGCGATACCGGGCAGAGCCTTGCCTTCGAGGAATTCGAGGGAAGCACCGCCGCCGGTGGAGATGTGGGTCATCTTGTCAGCGTAGCCGAGCTTTTCAACGGCTGCTGCGGAGTCACCGCCGCCGATGATGGAGATCGCGCCGGAATCAGCAACTGCCTGTGCAACTGCGGTGGTACCGGAAGCGAAGTGTTCCCATTCGGAAACGCCCATCGGGCCGTTCCAGACAACGGTACCTGCGCCCTGAATGGACTTTGCAAACAGTTCCTGCGTCTTGTGACCGATGTCAAGACCCATCCAACCGTCCGGAATGGAATCGGAGTAGATGGTCATATAGGTGGTGTTTTCGTCGTATTCCTTACCGATGATGTTGTCAACGGGGAGCAGGAAGTTGACGCCCTTTTCTCTTGCCTTTGCCATCAGCTCACGTGCGAGGTCGAGCTTGTCGTTTTCGCAGATGGAGGTACCGACTTCGTTGCCCAGTGCCTTGAAGAAGGTGTAAGCCATACCGCCGCCGATGATGAGGGTGTCGACCTTTTCGATGAGGTTCTGGATAACGCCGATCTTATCGGAAACCTTTGCACCGCCGAGGATTGCAACGAACGGTCTCTTGGGATCTTCCAGAGCGCCGCCCATAACGGTGATTTCCTTGTTGATGAGGTAACCGGAAACTGCAGGCAGGTAATCAGCAACACCTGCGGTGGAAGCATGTGCTCTGTGTGCGGAGCCGAATGCATCGTTGACATAGATGTCAGCGAGGTCAGCGAGTTCCTTTGCCATGGTGGGATCGTTCTTGGTTTCACGTGCGTCAAAACGGACGTTTTCAATCAGAACAGCCTTGCCTTCTTCCAGAGCAGCGATCTTTGCCTTTGCATCGTCGCCGACGATATCGGAAGCGAAGGTAACCTTACCGTCGAGGTATTCGTTCAGACGGGCAGCAACGGGAGCGAGTGTGAACTTCTTGATGTCGTTCTTCTTTGCCTTTTCGAGCAGTTCAGCCTTTGCAGCTGCCTGTTCTTCAGCGGGAAGTGCTTCAACCTTTGCCTTTTCCTTCTTGTCCAGACCGAAGCCTTCGGTAAAGATGGCGTGCGGCTTGCCCATGTGAGAGCAGAGGATAACCTTTGCACCGTTGTCAAGCAGGTACTTGATGGTGGGGAGTGCCTCAACAATTCTCTTGTCAGAGGTGATGACACCGTCCTTCAGCGGAACGTTAAAGTCGCAGCGGACAAGAACCTTCTTGCCGGCAACTGCGATGTCTTCGATTGTCTTCTTGTTGTACATCGTCAAAAAACTCCTTTGTATTATAAATATTGGATAGACTTATGGGACTCTCGGATGATTTTATCCGCCTTTTCGGGCGTACATACATCATCAATTATATACTATACCACATCTTGAAGAAATTTTCAATACGAAATTGTGAATTTATTGTCACGAAGCAAAATTTTTTTCTCTTTTTTTGCAAATCGGGCAAAATCCGACCGTTTTCGGTCACTGCGCATTGGCTTCAAATGCCGCAACCGTTGCTTCCAGATCGGCGCGTGCCTTATCAATGTTCTTCTCCCATGTGGACATGGTCAGATCACGTCCGTTCTGCAGATTGCCTGCCATTTTGGAATACATATCACCCCAGCCGTACATATAGAAATGCGACTGGTCAAAGATACGAGAGCCGATGATCATGTCGAGCATACGGATGGAGTTCTCGTCACGCATATATTTCTGTGTCAGCGCCTTGTCGTAATACGCAACCGTCAGCGTATCCATCGACTTTGCAGCCATGGCATCGAGCACGACCGCGGCCATGTGCGTATCGGTCAGCGTTGTCGGAAGTGCGACCGCATGACCTGCCGCCGGGATAATGAAGCTGTAATAGTTCTCCTGCGAAGCTTCATACTTTGGCCACGGAATCATACCGAAATCGGTATTGGATTCGCGCATACGGGTGACACACTGCAGAACCTCGCCGTAGAACAGTCCGCGTCCGCCGACAAA